>JADDQT010000022.1 GCA_016781225.1 Actinomycetota bacterium | reverse complement strand
GGCCCGGGCGGCGCTGGTGGAGCGGAGCCGCTCGCTGCTACCCGCCGGCGTGGTGTCCGTGGAGGGCGCCTTCGAGGCCGAGGACGCCGTCGAGATCGCGGACCTCTCGGGCGAGGTGGTGGCCAAGGGCCTGGTGCGTCATCCCTCCCGAAGGGTGGAGGAGTGGGCCGGCAAGCGCACCGCCGACCTGCCCGCCGACCTGCCCCACGAGGTCGTCCATCGAGATGACCTGGTCGTGCTGGTGTGAGCGTCAGCTCGAAGGGAGATCACTGGTTACCTTCAGGCCCGGGCGCTGTAGAACGGCCAGATTGAGGTAACGCTGTCCCCGGGCCCACGCGATGGGCCGGCCGGTGGAGGCAATCGTATCGTTGGCGATCGGCCGATCCAGGCTCACGGTGGCCGGATCTCTTGGGGCCGAGAGCAGGAACACCTGATACTGATGGCCTGTACGGCGTTCGCTGTTGGAGAGAAGCGGTTCGATAAGGGCGCCGATACGTCGGTCTATGTCAGAACCGGCTCGCCGGCGGGCAGCCTCCCCGGTCGTGAATTCCACACGATCCTCCCTGTAGAGGATGCCGGGGACGTGCCTCTGAATCGCTCCCTCGGCATAGAAGCCGATGTGCGTCAGCCCGTTACGAAATGCTCGTCCGGGCTGGCACACGTAGACGGACCACTTCAGGTAGTCCGAATACGCGAACCGGGCGGGGACCACCACGACCTCATTGCCCTGCACGGAAGAGGTACCTCGGTTCTTGCCCTGGCGGCGTGTCGAGAGCCGCTGACTCTTGGGCACAGGAAGGATGTAGTTCCAGGTCTCTAGGAGGTGGTGCCGCCTGTTGGCCCCGGCTCCTGGCCCGCCGGGAGGCCAAGCTGGGAACGGATCTGTTCGAGGCGGGCCTGAGCGTCGGAGTCGATCTGGGCCTGCTCGACCTCGAGCATGTGGGTCTCGACCGACTCGCCCTGCAGCTCGCTGCGCCCCAGGGCCCTGGCGTAGCGCTGCTCGATCTTGTCCTGGACCTCTTCGAGGGTAGGCACGTCCTGGCCCACGGTCTCCGACAGGCTGGCCATGGCCGTGTTCATCTGCTCCTGCATCTTGGCCTGGTCGAGCTGGGAAAGGAGCTTCTGGCGCTGGCTCAGCCTCTTCTGGAGGGCCGAGGAGTTCTGAGCCACGGCGGCCTTGGCCTGGTCGGAGGCCTGGGCGGTCTGGAGGCTGAGAGCCTTCAGCGACTCGACCTCCTTCTCGGTGGTGATGAGGCGGTTGGCGAAGGCCTCGGCGGCGCGGGTGTACTCGGCGGCCTTGGCCGTGTCACCCCGCTTGGCTGCCTCGTCGGCCATCTTCACCGCCTGGCGCGCCGACCCGTTGACCTTCTCCAGCTCCTCCATGGCCCGGTTCAGGCGCATCTCGGTCTGCTTCTGGTTGGCCACCACGTTGGCTGCCTGCTCGGTTAGCCGGCGGTGCTGCTCTTGGGCCTCGGCGATGGCCTGCTCGAGCTGGACCTTGGGATCGGCCTTCTCGTTGAACTTGCCGGTGAGGGCGGCGGTGACGTAGCGACCCACTCGCTGCAGCAGTTTGATCATGGGCGAAGGCTACGTCGAACGACCCAACGGTGGCGCGCTGGTCTCGGCCAGGGCCTGGCGCAGGGACTCGAGCTCGCCGACCACCGACTCGACGTCGGCCGCCACCGGGCTCAGCCGGCTGGTGTCGCCCGACGACACCGAGAGCTCCACCGCCTGGGCCACGGCTCCGTCCAGCTGGGCGTCGAGAGCCCGCAGGCGGCTACGGGTGTCCCTGGCCACGCGTTGGAGGCGCTCGACCGACGCCAGCTGCGCCCGTATCGCCTCCTCGGCCCGGTCGAGCGAGGCCAGGGACGCCCCCTCGGCGGCGGCGCGTTCGGCCTGCACCTGGGCCAGCTCGGCCCGCACCGAGTCGGGGTCGAGCTGATGCAGCGCGCCCTCCAGGGCGTCACCCTGCTGGGCCACCCGCCAGCACTCGGCAACCACCTCGTCCAGGCGGCGGCTGACGTCGCGCAGCCGGTCCTGGAGCGGGCCCGGCCTCAGGCTTTGGGCCGCCCGGGCGCAGCGGTTCCTGGACTCCTGGGCCCCCTCCACGAATCCCCTCCACGGCTGGGAGAGGGACCGAGGTCGGATCGTCTCTCCTGTTCGGCCCCGGGGAACGGCCAGGGCGACCCGAGCGGCCCACGCCAGCGCTCCGGCGACGGCTGCCCCGGCCAGGGGCACACCCGCCAGCACGGCGGCCGACATCCCTGCACCGGCCAGGAGAACGGCCGACGGCGACGTGACGGCCCGGGCCACCGCGGGAGTACGGACCCTCTCCGGGAGCCGCTCGATCACTCCAAATCCGGCCGATGGGACTCGGGCATCAGAAGTTGCTCACCACGGCGGTGAACACGTTCGCGATGGTGGAGGGGTCACTGGCGTCGTAAGCGGCGGCATTGGTGGCCTCGGCCAGGCGCCGGAGCACATTGAGGTCGGCCCCGCTGCCGTAGGCGATGGTGAACAGGCGCACGGGCGTGGTGGACACTCCCTCGCTGCCCGTCCGCAGGTCTCGCAGCGTCCCCTCGAGGTCGTTGTTGCGAGGATCCTCGTTCTGGCCATCGGTGAGCAGGAGGACGGCGTTAATGCGGGCGGGGTCGTAGGAGTCCTTGAGCTCCCGGAACGAGTCCCGCGCCACGGTGTAGAGCGGCGTGGCCTCCGTGGGGGTCAGGTTCCTGATCTTGGTGGCGATCTGCTCCCGGTTGGCAACGGCCGGACCGAAGGGCACCAGGTCGACGTAGTCGGGATGCTCCTTCGGCCCCACTCTGGTGGAGAACGTTCGCAGGGCTACGGAGTCGCTGTCCTTGAACTGGGACAGTGCGTCGACGGCCGCCTTCTTGGCCAGGTCGAGCTTGGTCTGGCCGTTCCCTGCGTCGTCGCCCATGGACCCGGACACGTCGATGACGAGCATGACCTTGGCCTCGCGCCGCTGCTGGCCCCACTTGTCGATGAGCCTCACCAGCACCGGTGGCGACGGGACGCCGAGGGCCGTCTGCGGCTGCTGAGGGTCGACGCCGTTGGCCGCCTCCACCGGCGGGCCCACCGGGACGGCAGGGTTCCCCGGCCGGAACCCGGCCTTGACCACCTCGGCCTGGTTGTCCGGTGCCTGCACGAACCGCTCGAAGGCCCTGGCCGCCTCCTTCTCGGGCGCCCGCACCCATGGGGCGTCCAGGATGTACACGGGGTTGTCGGAGAAGAGCGTGCCCTCCTTCGGGTAGACGGCCACGAGGGGAGTCTTCGGGGGCCGCGGCCGCTCACCAGGGTCGGTGATGCCGTCGGGGTTGCCGCGGTTGTAGTCGACGACCGACTTCTCCTCGACGGCGACGGCGGAAACGTAGGTGAGGGCTGTTCCCCGGGCGTCGTTGCGGAACCAGTTGTTGAGGAAGGTGAGGGTGATGTCGCCGTAGTGGACGACGGAGGACTCGACGGCCCGGTTGAAGGCGTCGACTTGCGGGTTCTCAACGTCCTCCAGTGTGAGGTCGCGCACCTTGGCCGTGGCGGCGTAGTACTGCCCGACGGTTGCCGACAGCGCGCTGGTGGAGAAGTTGGGGTTGGTCTTGCCCAGCTTGAACTGGCCCCATTCGGGGTGGCCCTTCGCGCCCCAGCCGGCCGGGTCCTGAGCCAGCTTGATGAGGTCGGCGTAACCCACCGGGGTTGCGGGATAGCCGAGTGCCTCGGCCATGGGCTTGGGCATGGCGATCACCAGCGGGGTGAGCATGAAGGGACGCGCGTCGGAGGGTGCCATGGGGGGCTGGCCCTTGGCCTCCAGGCGCTGGTTGAGCACGGCTCCCCACGTGCTGGCCGAAGGTGACCACATGACCGGCCTCGGTCCCTCGGCGCCCTCGTCGGGCCAGCCGTCGGCCAGGATGGTGGCGGCTGCCCCCGAGGACTTCCGCTTCACCTGCACGAAGGCACACTTCGCGCCGGCCCGAGCCTCTTTGGACCGGTTGAAGCGAGTGGCGAGCCCGGTGAGCAACTCGAACTTCTCGGGCGAGCTGGCCACCCCGACGGTGGTGCAGCCCTTGGGCGCCTCGCCCGTGCCGCTGTCACCGCCGCCTCCGTTGCGGACCGAGGTGCAGGACGCCGACAGCGCCAAGGTGAGCACCAGCGCAGTCGTGACCCTGCTCCGGCTCACCTGGCGACCTCCTTGGACAGCGTGCGCAGGGTTTCCAGGATCCCGGCGTCGGGAAGCCCGCCGGCGGACGGCAGGTCCAGTTGGGTCGGGATGCCGCTCGCCGGGCGGCGCCCGGGAACTCGCCATCCGCTCCTGGCCAGGGCATCGAGGCCGGTGTCGCCGCCCACCGCTCGGGTCATCCTTGCGGCGCCTGCACCGGGCACCTTGGCCAGCACCGCGTCCACCGTCGCCACGGGCGAAGGGTAGATGACCATGGGCTTGACCGGTCGGGCAGAGCTGGCCACGAGCGGTGCGGCCTCGGCCTCGCTGGTGCCCACGGCGTCGAAAGCGGCGGGTCCCTTGAGGAGCATGTCTCGCACGGCCGTACCGGCCGTTGGCCGGAAGGTCGGAACTGCGCGCTCGAGGCGCCCGAGCCATGAGCGGTACTCGTCGTTCTCCTCCAGGTCGCTCCGAGCCAGGTCGGACCGACCGAAATAGCCGACGGTGGCGGCTCCGACGGTGGCCACGCCCACGGCCTCGCTGACGTCGGCGTGGCCAGGCTTGACCTGTGCCGCCGGCTGCCCCGACACCTCACCCCAGCACTTCCACGTGACCTCACCGCCGCCGCATCGTTGGCGCAGCACGTTCAGCTTGTCGGGCCATACGGCCAGCACCAGCGGCGAGCGGCCCAGCGTGGGCCCGGCCTCCAGCTGCGGCTCCAGCCCTTCCCGCCGGCGGGACGCCTGGACGATCTCGGGCCAGGGTGAGGGCACCAGCCAGCCGTCGAGTGAGACTGGCCCGTCTGCGCCGTCTTTGGACAGGCGGTCGGCGGTTACGCCCGCCGGCTCCACCGACACCGTGAGATCCTCCGCCAGCGCCTCGCAGACCTGGGACAGCTCGGTGGAGCAAACCAGTCGCAGTTCACCACCGCTCCGAGTACCGCCTCCTCCGCCCGAGCTCTCGTCGAGGTGCGAGCGAACGGCGAGCGAACCCAGCACCATCGCCACCGCGGCGATCAAGGCAAGGAGTCGGGCGGCCATGCGCAGAGCGTAGGAGCAGCGTCGTGAGCGGTTGAGCCTTCCAACCAGGGCAGTAGCCTTTCTGCATGTCCGCACTTCCTGAGCTGGGCCGTCGCGTCAAGGAGGCGGCGCGGGTGATGGCCCAGGCCTCCGGCGCGGCCAAGGACGCCGCCCTCGAAGCGGCTGCCGACATGCTCGTGCACGGAGCAGCCGAGATCGTGGCGGCCAACGCCGAGGACGTGGTCCGAGCCGAGGCCGCGGGAACCTCGAGGACCGTGGTCGACCGCCTCCGCCTCGACGCCGGTCGGGTGGAGGCCATGGCCGACGGGCTGCGCCAAGTGGCCACACTGCCCGACCCGGTGGGCGAGGTGGTGGCCGGCTGGGTTCGGCCCAATGGTCTGCGCATCAGTCGGGTTCGCGTCCCGCTCGGCGTGGTCGGCATCATCTACGAGAACCGGCCCAACGTCACCAGCGACGCAGCCGGTCTGTGCCTCAAGTCGGGTAACGCCGCCTTCCTGCGGGGATCGTCTGCCGCCATCTCGTCCAACCGCACCATCGCCCGGTCGCTGCGTGAAGGGGTGGCCAAGGCGGGCCTGCCCGAGGACGCGGTCGTGCTGGTGGAGGACACGAGCAGGGAGTCGGCGGTGGAGTTCATGCGTCTCCGCGGCGTGATCGACTGCCTCGTGCCACGGGGAGGCCACTCGCTGATCCAGGCCGTCCTAGACAACGCCACCGTGCCCTACGTGATCGACGGCGACGGCAACTGCCACGTGTACGTGGACGAGTCCGCCGACCTCGACATGGCACTGGCCATCGTGGTCAACGCCAAGACGCAGCGGCCGTCGGTGTGCAACGCCGCCGAGTCGCTCGTGGTGCACGAGGCGGTGGCCGAGCGGTTCCTGCCCCTGGCCGCCGACGCCCTCCAGGGCGTGGAGCTACTGGGGGACGAGCGGACCAGGGCCATCCTTCCCGGCATCACCTCGGCCGACGACGATGCCCTCGCCACCGAGTTCCTCGACCTTCGTATGTCGGTGGCGGTTGCGCCGTCGCTCGACGCCGCCATCGACCACGTCCGCCGCTACGGCTCCGGCCACAGCGAGGCCATCGTCACTTCCGACCTGGCGGCGGCCCGCCGCTTCGTGAACGAGGTGGATGCCGCCGCGGTGCTGGTCAACGCGTCAACTCGATTCGTCGATGGCGAGCAGTTCGGCTTCGGCGCCGAGATCGGCATCAGCACCCAGAAGCTCCATGCCCGGGGACCCATGGGAGTACGCGAGCTCACCACCGTCAAGTACGTGGTCGAGGGCGACGGCCAGACACGCGCGTGAGCGCGCCGGTCCGGTTCGACTCCGGAACCCAGGTGCGAGAGAGCCTGGCGCGCGTCGGGTACCTGGCCGACGATGCCATCGCCGGCGTGGTCTACCTGGCCGACCGCTTGGACAAGCCCGTGCTCGTGGAGGGGCCCGCGGGCGTGGGCAAGACACAACTGGCCAAGTCGGTGGCCGAGATGGCCGGAGCCCGGCTCATCCGCCTCCAGTGCTACGAGGGCCTCGACGAGTCCAAGGCCCTCTACGAGTGGAACTACAAGAAGCAGCTGCTGCGGATACAGGCCGGGCGCCATGCGGGCGAGGTCGCTCACGGCGGTGGGGCAGTTGCCTGGGGCGACGTCGAGGAGGACGTCTTCAGCGAGGACTTCCTGCTAACCCGTCCCCTGCTCGAGGCCATCCGAGCCACGGACCCGGTGGTGCTGCTCATCGACGAGGTGGACCGGGTGGAGGTGGAGACCGAGGCCCTGTTGCTCGAGGTCCTCTCCGACTACCAGGTCTCCATACCCGAGCTGGGGACGGTGGCCGCCACCCAGGTGCCCCTCGTGTTCCTTACCTCCAACAACAGCCGGGAGCTGTCAGAGGCCCTCAAGCGCCGGTGCCTGTTCCTCCATCTCGACTATCCCGAGCCGGAGCGGGAGAAGGAGATCGTGTCCGCTCGGGTACCGGGTATCTCCGAGCACCTGGCCGAACAGGTGGTGGGAATCGTGCGACTCATCCGCCAGCTGGATCTGAAGAAGGTGCCCTCTGTGTCCGAGACGCTGGACTGGGCCGCCACCCTGATGCTTCTCGGGGCCAAGAGCGTGGACGCCGACCTGACCCGGGAGACGCTGCACGTCCTCCTCAAGTACCGGTCCGACATCGCCAAGGCTTCGAAGCAGCTGGCCGTGGGCGGAGCCTGAGCAGCCGCCGATGCTGGAGGTGCTGGCCGGGTTCATCCGCGAGCTGCGGGCCGCCGGGCTGCCCGTCAGCCTCACCGAGGACATCGACTCCACGGACGCCCTCCGACACGTACCCCTCGAGGACAGGACGGGCTTCAAGAATGCCCTGGCCGCCACCCTCGTCAAGTCCCATGCCCACCGCAAGACCTTCGACGCCGTCTTCGACATCTGGTTCTCCCCGCCGCTGCTGTGCGGCGGCCCGGACGTCGACACCGGTCACGAGGTCGAGCTGGGGGAGTGGCTGGAGCAGGCCCTGGCGGCGAAGGATCGGGATTCCAGGGAAGCAGCCGTGAAGGCGGCGGCCACGAGCGCCGTCTCTCGTTACGCGGGCATGGAGGAGGGCCGACCGGTCGGAGGGCGGTACTACCTGCACCGCACCCTGCGCCATATCGACCTCGACGGGATCGTGCAGCGCCTGTTGGCCGCCGGCCGCGAGCAGGCCGACCACGAGCTCACCGAGCTGGAGGAGCTGCTCCTCGCCGACGAGCACCGCAACCGCGCCGAGCGGCTGCGCGCCGAGATCGAAGGCGAGATTCGTCGCCGCCTCGTTGCCGACCGCGGGCCCGAGGCGCTGGTCAGGACGGCGCGGGCACCGCTGCCGGAGGACGTGGACTTCATGCACGCCGGCGCCGACGATCTGGCCGCGCTCCGGCGGACCCTCCAGCCGCTCACCCGCAAGCTCGCAGCTCGGCTGGGGCGTCGCCGCCGGCACAACCATCGCGGGTCCCTGCACTTCGGCCGCACGGTCCGCCACTCGATCTCCTACGGCGGGGTGCCCGTGGAGGTCAAGTACCGCCATCCCCACCCGTCGAAGCCCGAGATACTGGTCATCGCCGACATCTCCGGCTCCGTGGCGTCCTTCTCTCGCTTCACCCTCGAGCTGGTGCACGCCATGTCCTCGCAGTTCTCCAAGGTGCGCAGCTTCGTGTTCGTGGACGGCATCGACGAGGTCACCCGCTTCTTCGAAGGCGCCGAGGACCTGAGCGAGGCCGTGCGCAGAATCAACACCGAGGCCGACGTGGTGTGGGCTGACGGCCACTCCGACTACGGGCGTGCCCTCGAGGCCTTCTGGCGCCGGTGGGGCTCGGAGCTCTCGCCCAAGACCACCGTCCTCGTGCTGGGCGATGCCCGGAACAACTATCACGCCGCCGAGGCATGGGTGATGGCCGAGATCGCCAAGGTGGCCCGCCACGTGTACTGGCTCAACCCCGAGCCTCGCTCGTACTGGGACACCGGAGACTCGATCGTGGACCAGTACGCCGTGCACTGCGACGGAGCCTTCGAGTGCCGCAACCTCAAGCAGCTGGCCGCGTTCGTGGACCACCTCTCGTGAGCGACGTCACCCGGCTGGTGCTCATACGCCACGGCGAGGCGCGGGCTGCCCTGGACCGGGTCGTCGCCGGGGAGCGCGGGTGCTCCGGCCTGAGCGACACCGGCCGCCTGCAGGCTCGGCTGCTGCGGGACCGCCTGGCCCGTACGGGGGAAGTGGTGGCCGACGTGCTGGCCTCCAGCACCCTTCCGAGGGCCATAGAGACGGCCGAGATCGTCGCCCCCGTCCTCACTGGCTCCATGGGGCAGAGGCCCGAGATGGTGCGTGACTGCGACCTCTGCGAGCTCCACCCAGGGGAGTGCGACACGCTGGGCTGGGACGAGTACGGCGAGCGCTACGGCGTCGACATGCTGGCACGGCCGTTCGAGCCCATGTCCCCCGGGGGCGAGAGCCTGGCCGAGTTCAACCTGAGGGTGGGTCGGGCCCTCACCGCGCTGGCGGACGCGCACGAGGGCCGCAGCGTCGTGGTGGCCTGCCACGGAGGCGTGGTGATGGGTTCCATGCGGTGCTTTCTCGGCCTGCCGGCCATGCCTTCGCCGGCAGTCGACCTGCTGGTCACCAACACCTCCCTTACGGAATGGGAACGGTGCCAGGGCAAGTGGAGGCTGGTGCGCTACAACGATGCCGCCCATCTGGCGGCGACGGAGGACGGACCATGACGGTGAAAGAGGTCGTTGCCCGCCACCTCGAGTCGGCGCGGGCACGCTCCTTCGACCTCCTGGAGCCGCTCTCCGACGCCGACCTGGTGCGCCAGCACTCCAAGCTCATGTCGCCGGTGGTGTGGGATCTGGCCCACGTGGGCAACTACGAGGACCTCTGGCTGGTACGGGCCCTGGGTGCATCGGGCTTCCGCCCCGACCTGGACCCCATCTACGACGCCTTCCGCCACCCTCGGGCCAACCGGCCCGCCCTCCCGCTGCTGGGGCCGTCCGAGGCTCGGTCCTACGTCCGTGACGTGCGAGCCCGCGCCCTCGACGTGCTGGAGCAGGTGGAGCTGGACGACCCCGCCAGCCCGCTCCTCGGCGACGCCTTCGTGTACGGGATGGTCGTCCAGCACGAGCACATGCACGACGAGACCATGCTCGCCACGCTCCAGCTCATGGACGAGCCCGGTTATCGCGCCGTCGCCGCGCCGCCTCCGCAAGGCGCGCCACCGGAGCGCCGCGAGGTGCTGGTCGACGGTGGGACGTTCACCATGGGCACGGACACCGAGCCCTGGGCCCTCGACAACGAGCGTCCCGCCCACCAGGTCGAGCTGGCCCCGTACCTCATCGATGCCGGGCCGGTGACCAACGCCGACTACGCCGAGTTCGTCGACGCCGGCGGATATGACGAACGACACTGTTGGGACGAAGAAGGGTGGGCCTGGCGTCGTGAGGCGGGGCTCGAGCACCCGCAGTTCTGGCACCGGGAGGGATCCTCGTCGTGGTCTCGCAGTCGGTTCGGCTGGCGCGAGGACCTGCCCCCCCACGAGCCCGTCCAGCACGTGTGCTGGCACGAGGCCGCGGCGTACGCCAAATGGCGGGACAGGCGCCTCCCCACCGAGGCGGAATGGGAGAAGGCGGCTTCGTGGGACCCGGCCGCCGGGCGCAAGCGCCGGTACCCGTGGGGGGACGACGAACCCACCGCCGCAAGGGCCAACCTCGGACAGGCCCATCTGGGGACCGCGCCGGTCGGCGCCTACCCCGAGGGAGCCAGCGCCTACGGCTGCGTCCAGATGACGGGCGACGTGTGGGAGTGGACGTCGTCGGTCTTCGAGCCGTACCCGGGCTTCCGTTCCTTCCCTTACCGGAAGTACTCCGAGGTCTTCTACGGCTCCGACTACAGGGTGCTCCGGGGTGGATCCTGGGCCACCCACCCGAGCATGGCGCGAACCACGTTCCGCAACTGGGACCACGCCGTCCGCCGCCAGATCTTCTGTGGCTTTCGCTGCGCCCGCGACGCCTAGGACACGGGATCCGCGAAGGTGTGCCGCCTCCTCGCCTATCTGGGCCCGCCCGTCAGCCTCGAACGCCTCCTCCTCCAGCCACCCCACTCCCTGCTCCACCAGTCCTGGGCACCCCGCCGGCAGCGCCACGGCACCATCAACGCCGATGGCTGGGGGGTCGGGTGGTACGACTTGGCTCGGCGGAGCGAGCCCGCCCGTCATCGCACACCCCGGCCCATGTGGGCCGACGGCTCGTTCTCCTCGTGGGCGGGGCTTGTGGACGCGCCGGCGGTGCTGGCCGCCGTCCGTAGTGCCACGCCCCCGGCTCCGGTGGAGGAGAGCGGCACGCCCCCCTTCACCGCCGGCAGGTGGCTGTTCGCCCACAACGGGGCCGTCGACGGGTTCAGGACCGAAGTCGGAGCCAGGCTCCGCCGCCTGGTCTCGGACCGGAGGACGGCCGGCATCGAGGGAGCCAGCGACTCCGAGGTGCTCTTCGCCCTTGCCCTCGACCACCTGGATCAAGGGGCTTCGGAGGCCGACGCCCTGTGCGAGGCCGTCCGCATGGTGCTCGAGCTCACGACGGCGCGCCTCAACCTGGTGCTGACCGATGGGAGCTGTGTAGCTGCCACTGCGTGCGGGGACTCCCTCTGGCTCCTGTCGGGCACGGGGCTGGCCGAGGGCGGCTTCCTATTGGCCTCGGAGCCCTTTGACGACGAGCCGGGCTGGGAGGTGGTGGCGGACGGGTCCCTCGTGACCGCCAGCGCTCACGACTTCTCGGTGACAGCCCTCCGGCCGCCGGCGGCCACATTCCCATGACAACGGCCCGAGCTCTCTCGGTCGACGTGCACCTCGGTCCCGACCACATCGCCGCGGCACTGGAGCGCGACGCCCGCCGTGGGCTCTCGGCTCAGCCGAAGGAGCTGCCGCCCAAGTGGTTCTACGACGACCTTGGCTCGCTGCTCTTCGAGGCCATCACCCGGCTGCCGGAGTACTACCCCACACGGCGGGAGCGCGAGATCCTCGATCGCCACGCCGGTGACGTGGCCGCCCTCAGCGGCGCTGACACCGTGGTCGAGCTCGGGTCCGGATCGTCGGAGAAGACTCGCGTGCTCCTCGACGCGCTGGCAGGGGCGGGGACGCTTCGTCGGTTCGTCCCCTTCGACGTCAGCGAGGGCATCCTGCGTGCGGCGGGCACCGCAATCGCCGACGCCTACCCCGGGCTCGAAGTCCACGGCGTGGTGGGTGACTTCGAACAGCACCTCGACGAGCTGCCGGCCGGCGGCCGACGACTGGTGGTCTTTCTCGGGGGGACCATCGGGAACCTCCTGCCGGAGCAGCGCAAGGCCTTTCTGTCCGAGGTCGCAGGAGGCATGGAGCGAGGCGACGCTCTGTTGCTCGGCACGGACCTGGTGAAGGAGCCCGCTCGCCTGGTGGCCGCCTACGACGACGCCGTGGGCGTCACTGCGGCCTTCAACCGCAACCTCCTGTCCGTGCTCAACCGGGAGCTGCGGGCCGACTTCGCGCCCCGCCGCTACGGCCACGTGGCCCGCTGGAACGCGGAGGAAGAGCGGATGGAGATGCACCTGCGCTCCCTGGCTGACCAGGAGGTGGAGGTGGCGGCCTTCGACATGTCGGTGGCCTTCGCCGACGGCGAGGAGATGCGCACCGAGATCAGCGCCAAGTTCCGCCGGCCGGGAGTGGAGGCCGAGCTGGGCAGCGTGGGCCTCGAGGTGCAGCGGTGGTGGACCGACGCCGACGGTGACTACGCCCTGTCGCTCTCGACGCGCTGAGCCCTGAGCGCCTGTCCGCCTGACCGCCTGCGCGCCTGCGCGGTCCCCTCGAGGGCTGCACGAGCATGCGGCTGACCGCCGTGAAAAACACTGCGGGTAATGCTCAAGTACCCAGAGCGGTTGCCGATCATTGGTACAGCAACCAAGACATCCCACGAAACGGCAACTCCCGGGGAAACCCGGAAGACGCAAAGCCACGGGCCTGACGGAGCGAATCGCTCACAAGGCAGCCGAGCTACCGAATGGGGGCTTTGCCCTCCGTGGGTCTTAACCAACCGGAGGCAAAGTCATGAACAGCAAGAAGATCCGCATCGCAATGGGTGCCGGGCTGGCCAGCGTTATGGCCCTGACCGTGGTGCCCGAGCCGGCCTTCGCCGACACGGGCTCGGACGAGGCCAGCTTCGTGGCCAAGCTCAACGGCCTGCGGGCATCGAAGGGCCTGCGGCAGCTCGGAGTCAACGGGGGCCTCACCAACATGGCCCGCGGGTGGTCGTCGCAGATGGCCTCCCGGGGCACCATCTCCCACAACCCCAACCTCGCATCCCAGGCGCCGTCCAACTGGGTCCGTGTCGGCGAGAACGTGGGCATGGGCCAGAGCGTCGACTCGCTTCACAACGCCTTCGTGAACAGCCCCTCCCATTACGCCAACATGGTCAACGGGTACTACGACTCGGTAGGCGTGGGCGTGGTGCACTCGGGCGGCACCATCTTCGTGACCTTCAACTTCATGGCCACCTGGGCGGCTCCCGTTGTGGCCGCTGCGGCCCCGGTCCGCCACTTCGCCCCTCCGCCCCCCCCGGCCCCGGCTGCGCCCGCGGCTCGGAGGGTGTGTCGCAAGGTCCGCAGGCGGACCGTGTGCCGGGTGGTCAAGGCTCGTGGCGTCAAGGCCCGCAAGGGCGGCAAGGTCGTGCGCCGGGCCACCAAGACCCGCCGCACCGTGCGGCGCACCCGTCGCCGCTGAACCCTCCAGCGGAAGGGTGATGGAGCGGGGCCTTCGGGCCCCGCTCTGTCGCGTTCGGCCGGCCGTCCGGGAGGGCCGGCGGGCCTAACGTGTGTGCCGTGCCCGATGCGATGTGCCTCCTCACCGTGCACGCCCATCCCGACGACGAGTCTTCCAAGGGCCCTGGGACCGTGGCCCGTTACCGCGACGAGGGCGTGCGCACCGTGCTCGTGTGCTGCACCGGCGGCGAGGAGGGCGACATCCTCAACCCGGCCATGGACCGCCCGGAGGTACGGGCCAACCTCCACCAGGTCCGCCTCGAGGAGCTGGCCCGGGCCACGGAGGTGATCGGCTACGACGAGGTGGTGATGCTCGGCTACCGGGACTCCGGCATGCCCGACAGCGAGGCCAACGCCCGGCCCGACAGCTTCGCCGCCGCCGATGTCGAGGAGGCCGTGGCCCGGCTGGTCGCCGAGATCCGCCGGGTGAGGCCCCAGGTCATCGTCACCTACAGCGACGACCAGCAGGGCTACCCCCACCCGGACCACCTCCGGGTGCACGACATCTCGGTGCTGGCCTTCGACCTTGCCGGCGACCCCAACGCCTGTCCGGGCACGGGCCAGCCTTGGCAACCCGCCAAGCTGTACTACACGGTCTGGTCGCGGGACCGGATGATCGCCACGCACGAGAAGTTCCTGGAGCTCGGCCTCGAGTCACCCTTCGACGAGCGCTGGTTCGAACGGCCTTCGCAGGACGAGCGCGTCACCACGCGCATCGACATCTCCGGCTACGGCGACGTCCGCCGTGAGGCCCTTCTGGCCCACGCCACCCAGATCGACCCCCAATCACCGTTCTGGTTCGGCCTCCCGGCCGAGGTGGCCCGCACCGTCCACCCATACGACGACTACGTGCTGGCCCGTTCCATGGTGGAGACCACCCTCCCGGAGGACGACCTGTTCGCCGGCGTCCGCCAGGTGGTCCGCCCCGAGGCCGAGGGGAGCCGCGGCTACTAGATTCCGCCGGCGAAGCGAGGTTTGGGAGAGGGGACCGATGGCCAAGTGGCTGACGCAGGAGTGGCTGGACGAGGAGAGGAGGCTGGCCGAGTCCCAGCCCGAGCGGCCGGGAGCTTCGGCCCGCATGCAGTACGTGGTCACCGGGGGCCCCGATGGGGAGGTCCGGTATTACTGGGTCCTCGAGAACGGGAAGCTCCTCGACAGCCAGCTCGGCGACCTGAGCGACGCCGAGGTCACGCTCACCACCAACTACGACGATGCCATGAAGGTCCAGCAGGGCGAGCTCGACGCCAACGCCGCCTTCATGCAGGGCCGGGTCAAGGTCACGGGCAACATGGCCAAGCTCATGGCCCTCCTCCCCATCACCAACTCGCCGGAGTACAAGCAGTTCCAGGAGGAGCTGCGACAGGTCACCGAGTTCTGAGCCCGCCATCGCCCTGTCCCTTGGCCCATCCGGGAGGCGTCCCGGCCCCGTAGACCCGACGATGACCCTCGTCCTGTCCGATGCGAGCGACAGTGCGCTGGTCATCGCCATCGGGCGCTACCGCGAGGACGCCCTGGCCGAGGCCTACCGCCGCCACGCCGGGGCGGTCTACGCCCTCGCCATGCGGGTCCTCGGCGACGTCGCCTCCGCCGAGGAGGTGGTGCAGGAGGTCTTCCTGCGCCTGTGGAACGAGCCTGAGAAGTTCGACCCCGGACGGGGCTCGCTGCGCTCCTACCTGCTTGCCCAGTCGCACGGCCGGGCAGTGGACATGCTGCGGTCGGAGACCTCTCGCCGCCGCCGGGAGGACCGCCAGGCCCGTGAGACCGCGGAGTCGGGATACGACATCGAACGGGAGGTGTGGGACCTCACGGTCGCCGAACGGGTCAAGGACATGGTGACGGTCCTGCCCCCCCAAGAGAGGCGCGCCATAGCCCTGGCCTACTTCGGCGGGCACACCTACCGGGAGGTCGCACAGCTTCTCGACGAACCCGAAGGGACCGTGAAGAGCAGGATCCGAGCCGGTCTCAAGAGGATGCGCGCTGGAGGTGACCGGACATGGCTCGAAGGATGACCCACGACGAGATCCAAGAGCTGCTCGGCGCCTTTGCCCTCGATGCCGTCGAGAGCAGCGAGGCCGCAGAGGTTGAGGCCCACCTGGCGGTGTGCCCACGCTGCGCGTCCGAGGTCACATCCCACCGGGAGGTGGCGGCAGCCCTGGCCCACGCCGGCTCGCCC
>JADDQT010000163.1 GCA_016781225.1 Actinomycetota bacterium | reverse complement strand
CCAACCTGGTGGACAACGCCCGATGCCACGGCGGCGGGGCCGTGCGGGTGGGCGTAGAAGCCGCCGCCGGTTGCGTGCGGTTGGTCGTGGATGACGCCGGCCCTGGCGTTCCCGCCGACGAGCGCGAGCGCATCTTCGAGCGCTTCGGGCGTGGCCGGCGCGCGTCGCGGGCCGTGGGCCAGGGCTCCGGTTTGGGTCTGTCGCTGGTGGCCGAACACATCCAGCTCCACGGCGGTCGGGTCTGGGTGGAGGACCGCCCGGGAGGAGGGGCCCGCTTCGTGGTCGAGCTCCCGGTCGAGTCGTCATGAGGGCCCGGGGCCTCCTTGCCGCCTCGAGCGCTTTCCTCCTCGTGGCCTGCGGTGT
This sequence comes from Actinomycetota bacterium, assembly GCA_016781225.1. Taxonomy (GTDB): domain Bacteria; phylum Actinomycetota; class Acidimicrobiia; order Acidimicrobiales; genus YB1-3. The sequence continues at coordinate 4,792 of JADDQT010000163.1, read as the reverse complement.
TCCGGTCGATGAGCGCCCACGGACCATCCCCCGTGACGACGTGCCGTTCGACATCCTGGTGCCCTCTACTGCACCGTCAACAGGACCGGGGCCAGCCGCAGGGGCTCCGGTACAGGTCTTCTTCGTCCGTGGTGAGCGGCTCACAGCCGTGGCCCGCCAGGTGAGAGGACCGGTGACGATCGAGGGGCTGCTCGATGAGCTGGTGGCCGGTCCCACCCCGGCTGAGGCGGCGAACGGGCTGCGCAGCGCCATCAGGCCACAAACGCGGGTGATCAGCGTGAGTGTGCGAGAGGGGGTAGCCCGGATCGACCTCAGCACACCGTTCAGGGGGGTCGAGGGCGAGGACCAGGTGCCGGCCGTGGGCCAACTCGTTTACGCCTGCACCCAGCTTCCGGGGGTCATCGGCCTGCAGCTGCTAGTGGACGGCAGGGCGGTTGAGGTGCCCACCGAGGAGGGCACGCTGACCAGCCGACCGCTCACGCGGTCGGACTTCGCCGGGCTCGCGCCGGGTTGAGGGCTCGCGCCCTCCTCAGCGCGGATGCTCGAGATCCACCACCAGGCGGCTCGGGCCGGTGAACGTGGTCACCTTGAACGGCACGAGGCCTCGGCTGCCGATCGCCCATCGGAGCACAGCCTCGAAGTCACCGACTTCCACGACCTCCACGACTGCGGGCATGTCCGGTCGCCGGAGGCGGGAGGGACCCCGATACGTGAGAACCACCCTGTCACCGGATATGCGGGCGCTGGCTGCACGCTCCATGCGGACCTCCAGCACCGCGGAGCCATCCACCTTGACGGGCCGACCAGAGCCATCCTCGAACAGCGGTGGATCGACGTAGCTGACCCGATAACCCGGAAGGCCGCCTTCGAACTCGAACACCACTCGGTCATGGTCCGCATGCCGCGCCGAGCGCACCGCACGAAGGTAGGACCGCTCAGCCGTGGCCGGTGTCGAGACCGGTGAGGCGGACGCTCCGCGCAGCCCGCCCACAGTCGTCGAGGTAGTGCCGGCCATGTCGCCAGACGCGTCGGAACCGCCGCCGTCAGTCGGGACGGTGCTCGGCGGCGGGCTCGTGGCCAGGGTCGTGGCCGGCCCGGCTCGGTCTCCTCGTGCCGTGCTTGGCTCTACCCCGCTTTCGCAGGCAGACAAGGCCACCGACACGGCCAACAGACAACCACGGGCCAACGCAGGCGACGACCAGCGTCTCCACACGGCCCGAACCCCGCTCAGGTCAACGCCTGCGCCGCCCGCTCACGGCGCTCCTGCTCCACGGTCGCCCTGGCGCGCATCTCGGCGTCGGCCATTGCTTCGTCCCCAAGACTCTCGACGTTGGCTTCACCCATGTCCGCCGCACCTTCCTTCTGCTCTTTGGCGGACCCCATGTCTGTCCTCTCATGTGCTTGCTCGACGTTCGAGTCTCGGCGGTTCGATGGGCGCCTCAACCTTGCAGCCCTGTGCGACAAACCTGCGGTGGTTGAGTTTCGGTTGGATGACGATGTGCAAACGGCCAAGCCATCGCGGCTGAGGAGCGTTGCCCGGTCGCAATGTCATGGCTTTGTAATCAGCCCTTCGCGTGATCGTTCCCCTACGGGGGCAGGACGGTGTCGTGAACCTAAGCACGCTCATAGGACGGCTCCTGAAGCTGGCCCGCCAGGAACAGGAAAGACGATCGATCGCAGCCGAGTTTTTCTCTGACCGTGGCTACTTCGCCATCCCGAAGCGACTGGTTGTTCCTGCACGGATCCGGGCCCCGAGGCCTCCCCGTCGGGCTCAGCCATGAATGCGGCGGCACGCGTAGGCCTGCAGGGGGCGAAGATGTGGACGGCTCTGCTGGTTGTTCTCGCCCTTCTCGGCGGCTCCCTTGCCGCCTGCAGCGATGACGAGAAGCCTGTCTACAAGCAAGCGCAGCCGGCCCCATCCGACCTGTCACCTCCTCGTACGCCGACTGCCTCGTTGGGTCTCGAGGCCGTGCCCAACGTGGTCCGCGAGCTCCAACCTTCGGTTGTCGCAGTGCTTACCCGCGGCAGCAATGGACGGCGAGGCGAGGGAAGCGGCGTGGTGTACGGCAGCGATGGACTGATCGTGACCAATGAGCACGTCGTAGCCGGCGCAACAACTGTGGAGGTGGCGTTCGCCGACGGCCAGCGCGGCCCCGCCGCCGTCGTCACTGCCGATCCGAGGAGTGACCTAGCGGTGCTGCGACCCGAGCGGAAGGGTCTTCCCGCTGCCAGGTTCTCCGATCGACTTCCCGTCGTCGGTGAGCTGGCCGTGGCCATGGGCAACCCACTCGGCTTCGAGAACTCCGTCACAGCCGGGGTGGTCTCCGGCCTGGGGAGGGGCATACCGGGATCGGCAGCGGCGACACCCGCCTTGGTCGATCTCATCCAGACTGACGCCGCGATCTCGCCCGGCAACTCTGGCGGACCTCTCCTGAACGGCGACGGCACCGTGATCGGGATCAACGTCGCCTACCTGCCGCCACAGACGGTGGGAGCGGTGTCCATAGGCTTCGCCATTCCCGCAGTAACGGTGACCGACGTGGTCACCCAGCTTCTCGAGAAGGGACGAGTGCGCTATGCCTTCCTGGGCATCACGCCCGGGCCTTTGACGGATCGGATCGCCACCACGCTGGGCCTGCAGCGTCGAGAGGGCGTCGTGGTGCTGGCGGTCAACGACGACAGCCCCGCCAGCCGCGCCGGCTTGAGGGCCGGGGACCTCATCATCTCCTTCGCTGGACAGAAGCTGGAGGGCGTCGAGCAGCTCCTCGGTCGCCTGAGGGGCCTCGAACCGGGCCAGGAAGTCGAAGTTGTCGTGTTCCGCCAAGGCCAGGAGCAGACGCTCAAGGTCAGGTTGGAGGAGCGCCGCAGCCGATGACCGTCGTCGTAGGTCCGGATGCCTGTCCGAGGGAGGGCTGAGCTGTCCCTTGGGCTCGCAGTGTGGGGCACCGGCGCCCGTCTGCGCTCGTTGACCTGACGATGCTCGCCGCAGCCTTCGCTGGCTTGTTGGCCGGCTGCGGTGATGCAGGCAAGGAGGGGGAGGCCGCTTTCGATCGCTGCATGGAGGCGTTCGCCCGTGTCGCCGAGCGCCGCGAGCCCGGAGTTGGCCTCGACAGGGCCCTCTTTCGGTGCGAGCACATCGCCGACTGGCGGGTCGCGGCCAAAGCGCACCCTGGGGCTCTTGAGGGACGAGACAGCGTTGAGGTTCTGGCCGGGCTGTGCGCCAGCTCCAGGCGTGAGGACCTCCAACGGGGCCGCCTCTGCGAGCAGGCCTTCAGAGTGCATCCTGAGCTCGAGCCCGCCAGTCAGCGATGAACCGCCACGAGGACGGTAGGACAGAGATCGTCACGAGGTCGCAAACGAAGTGACCGGTGATTCGTCAGATGAGGATGCGAGGGTGGGTCCATGCCACCGCATGGATCATCAGCCCCTACGTCCCATTCACGACCTCCCGCCGCCGAGAGGCGGCACCCTCGCAGTGAAACTGCCCGCGGCCACACTGTGGCCGCATTCGACGACCTGGCCGAGAAGCATCTCGAATACTTCGGGAGCCGGGACCGTCGACTACGGAACGAGCTCGTCGAGGCTCACGCCGGGTTGGCCCGGCACCTGGCAGCGAGGTTCGCCAGGCACGGGCAGGCACTCGATGACCTGACCCAGGTTGCTCAGTTGGCGCTGATCAAGGCGGTGGAGCGCTACGACCCTTCGCACGGGAACCGGTTCAGCACTTATGCCACACCAACCATCATCGGTGCGCTCAAGCGCCATCTGAGGGACCGATCCTGGTCCCTGCACGTGCCTCGCGGCATCCAGGAGCTCTACCTCTGCTGCAGAGACACCGCCGAGCTGCTCGAGCAGGAGCTTGGGCATGCGCCCTCGGTAGAGGAGATCGCAACACGAGTTGGCGCCCCGACGGCGGCGGTAAGCGAGGCCCTCGGGGCGGGGAGGAGCTTCCGGGCCCTGTCTCTTGACGCTCCATCAGGCGCCCAGACTGGTTCTCCATCCACGTCCTGCGCTGACGGTGACGGCGGCATTCGCAGGACGGACGACCGACTGGTGCTGGCTCGGCTCCTTCGCCGCCTCTCCGCCGTGGAGCGGCGCGTGGTCGGGCTGCGGTTCGTCGACGAGCTGTCAAGAGCTGAGGTCGCGGAACAGCTGGGCATGTCCCAGCCGCGTGTCTCACGGCTCCTCGCGCGGGCCATGGTCAAGCTGGCTGGGGAAGGTGAGGACGATTCGGACTGTCAGGCCCCGAGCTCGATCACGACCTTGACGTCGTCGGGCTCACGCTGGAGCGCCGCCTCCCAGCGCTCCAGCGGTTCCCGGCGGGTGACCAGACCCTCGAGCCAGGTCCGGTCGGCCTGACCCAGCGCCTCGAGGGCGGCCTGCCAGTGACGGCGGTTGGCGTTCACGGTGCCGAAGACGACGTCGTTCTCAAGCACCAGCGTGCGGCCCAGCTGACCGGGATCGACCGGTATGGTCCGTCCTCCTGAGGATACGCCCGTGAGGCAGACGATGCCGTCGGGTGCAGAGTGCGACAACACCTCTAGCACCACCGAGCCGGCGCCGGTGCACTCGATGACCACGTCGGAGGAGGCGGCCACCTCGGCCGTGCCGCCGGTGTGATAGGTGGCGCCGAGGGCGGCGACGAGGTCGGGCTTGGCGCCTTCGCCGACCACATCAAGCACGTGCACCTCCAAGCCTCGCTGGGCGCCGAGCAAGGCGGCGAGGAGGCCGACGGGCCCAGCTCCGGTGACGAGGAGCCGCCTGGGAGCCCAATAGGCCCGAGCGCCGATGC
>JADDQT010000162.1:502-5379 GCA_016781225.1 Actinomycetota bacterium | reverse complement strand
GACCTGAAAGAAGGCGACACTCGTCACCGGAGTTCTGGTGAACGATCGCGGTTAGAAGATTCGCGCCGGCCCAGTGCCCGCGAGATCGGGGGCCGGAGACCCTCCCCCGGGCCTCCTAGCTCGAGGCGGAGCTTCTCTTGCGTGGGCGGCGAGCAGCCTTGGCCACCTTGGCCACCTTGAGGTACGGCTTCCACCTCGCTCAGTGCCCGCTCCAGGTCGGGGCCCTGCAGGGTCTCTTGTGACATGAGCGCGGTGGCCAACGACTCGAGGATCCTGCGATGGGCGGAGAGGATCTGGCTGGCCGCCGCCTCCTCCTCATCCAGGATGCGACGCACCTCGGCATCGAGGTTCTCCAAGGTCGGCGTCCAAGGGGCTGGAACGCTGCGTCGCGACTCAGGAGTGGCGCCGGACCAGGACCTTGCCATCATCGATCCGCACGTCGTAAACGGGCTGTGGCCCTGTGGCCGGACCGTGGACGACCTTGCCGTCGTGGAGGCGGAAGGTGCTGCCGTGCCACGGGCAGGTGACCTGACCCTGCTCGTCGATCTGGCCCTCGTGAAGTGGGCCGCCGGCATGGCTGCAGACGTCGGACAAGGCCTGGACCTGACCACCTCGCCTGCAGAGCAGCACCGTGTCCTCGCCTGCCGGCGCCGCCACCGGAGTGCCTCCTTCGAGCTCTGCCTCCTGGGCCACCTCGACCCACTCCTCTGGCCCTTCGTGCCAAGCGTGGCGGTCGACGTTGACGCCTCGGCGGTAGGTGAGGTGGCCACCGAGGTATCCGCCGAGGGTGATGGCGCTGGCCCCGAGGAGGCTCAGGGCCAGCCCCCGGCCCCGCTTGCCTTGGCGCCGGGAGAAGTAGGAAAGGCCGTAGAGCGCCACCGCCGTCACATTGCCCAGCGCATGCACGAAGCCGATACGCCGCTCGCCTCCTAACATGTCGGACCAGTCGGACAAGCCCGAGACAGCCGTGGGAAGGGCAGCGACGGCGCCCAGGCCCACCAGCTGGTCAGCGGCCCGCTCACCCGAGTCTCCGCCAAGGAGGTCCAAGAGGAGGGCGCTGACCCATGCTCCGATTGGGATGTCGGTGAGCAGCGGATGCAGAGGATGGCCCAGCCACGTACCGCTGAGCAGATCCTTGCTCACCCGGCCAGGCGGGTTGATCTTCGACACGGCGTTGGCCAACGGCTTGGCCGCCTTGTCGAGGCCCTCAGCGGCTGCGATGCGCTCGACCAGGTCATCCATGATGCGTGGTGCCACTTCCGCCTCCTTGAAGAGTTGCCGAGCTCCGGGCTGTGGCGGTTCCGCCCCGGGGTCCCTTCGCTGTTTGGCTCGCTTATAACACTTACCGGGTGACCTCGTCGGGCACGCCGGCCAGGGCTGACGCGGCTAGTGCGGCGAATGTCAATGCGGCCAATGCTCGCGTGGGGGTCACCGTTAGCCGGGGGGATCGTGACAGGCAAGGACCGTGAGGCCAGCTGCGAGCCAGGACCCGTCCTCCCCCGGATTCCCCGGCCGATGCCGTTCGGTCACCAGCTTCTTGAGTCGGCTGCCAGGCTGTCACCGACGGAAAGGGGGGATGCTCACCTAAAGTCCAGTTGTACCAATGCCGGCGGAGAAGGAACCCACATCGGTTGTTGGGGGCGCGGCAGCGGTTGTCGAGGGAGTCGAGTGCCTTCGAGCCGGGCCGCAGATTCCCGTCTGCCAGTTTGTAAAGGAGTACAAAGGGTAAAACCCGCGTCCGTGGGAGGCACGTACGCCAGCGGGCGTACGCATCGGAGGGAGTTCCCACCTTTCGCAGGACGGTTCATCCATCAACACCTTTCACCCAGGGAGCGTACGAATGAGTGATCAAGGAAATGACCAGGGTAGGGAAGCTGCTGCAGCAGGTAGTGCGGGCACGGTAGCTGGCGGAGCTGGGGCGGCCGCTGGTGGTGCCGGTGGCGCCGCAGCCGGTGGCGTGCTCGGCTGGGGCGTGGGCATGATCGGCGGAACGCTGCTCGGCCTCATCATCGGCCAGTTCCTTGGCTTGGCCATCGCCAAGGCGCAACGGTCGTAGGCATCACGCCAGCGGCGACGTTCCGCTGGCGTTGACGAGCTTGGACCCACTACTTGTCACGACGTTCTTCGTGAGTCGTAAGGAACGTCTTGACGACGGCTGTCGCTGCGACTGCTTGGCTGCCCAACGCGCCCACGCCGTGAGACAAGGAACTGCGAGCAGCTCCCTCTCCTTGACGCTGGAGGCGTCCCAGAAGGCAGGGCGGGCCGCGACAGAACGACGCCCAACGCACAGTGGGAGCACTGGCAGCACGGCGCCCGATTCGGCAGGGATGTCGTTGGCTTGATCGACGGAGCGACCAAACGGGGCATGCGCGGGTGCCGGTTGACGCGCCCGAATGCCCGGTAGGCGCTCGCTTCGCCATCAACTCAGGGCGCACAGAAAGTGCAGCGCGACTATGTCCTTGAACGGCGGCCTGAGGAAGCGGTCGGGGCGCCGCAGTCCGCCGTCTAGGCGCCGGTGCCAAGTCGGGGCAGACCACGTGGAATCGTCAGCGCAGCCACCTGAATGATTGGCCGCGCTCGTCGAGGCGATCTTTCTGGCGGAGGTACCCCGCACTCTGTCAATGCCTCGGCTCGCCGTTCAGGAAACCGTCCAGTTCGTCGGCGACTTCTTCATCGTCAAGCGGAACCGCGTGGGAGTAGTGGCGAAGCGTGGTTGCGGCATCCCGGTGGCCCAGGCGCGCCTGGGCCTTTAGAACCTTGCCGCTCCCGACCAGGTGGGTGGCAACCGCATGGCGGAGGCGATGCAGCGCTGCGCCCGGAACCCCGGCCGTGGTGGCGAGCCGGCCGAAACGGTGAGACAGGGCGTCAGCGGTCAAGTAGGTCCCTCTGCTCGGATCCGGCGAGAACAACCAGTCGCCTGTGGGGGGCTCGCCTGAGCACTGCTTCCAGGCGACGACATGATCAACCATGAGCGCCGTCGTCGTCTCGCCCAGGGTAAGGCGGCGGGTGCGGGTGGACTTGGTCGATCCCACCACCCCATGAGACAGGCCCCGCTCGATGGTGAGGACCCGACTTTCCAAGTCACCCAGGCGCAAGACGGCGAGTTCGCCTCGACGAGCACCTGAGTCGGCGGCGAGGCGCACGAGCAGCAAGGTCTGCTCCGCCGCGAACAGCGACGCCCGGCACCTGGCTGAGTACGGATTCGCTCTCAACCGAGTCGTCGCCTCCAGGACAAGCCGCTCGGCGGTCTCGAGCAGGCGGCGCACCTCCGATGGGCTCAGATGCTTGCGAGGTTGGGGTCGGGCCGGTCCTCGCACACCTGCCAAGGGGTTGGAGCGCAAGATGCCTTCGGCCACCGCCTACGACAGGGCCGAGCGCAGCACCAGCCACCTCGCCGAGATGGTGGCCACCGACAACCCCGTGGCCTGCCAACGGCAGATCGCCCCTCGAACATCCCCATCGCTGAGCGCCACCAGTCTCTTCCGCCCGAAGCGGATCGGCAATCAGGGCTCGAACCACGGGCCGGTGAGACACCCGAGTCGCTGGCTTCCAGAGATGAGGGGCCCCGAAGAAGCGCTCCATGAGGTCGGCCACGGTGAGCCGATGGGCCTGCGTGGCGTAGCTCACCCTGGTGACCCCAACCTCTTCGACCAACTCGCAGCGTCGGCGCAAGGCGAAGTTCTCGTCGCCGTGAACTGTGGAGGAGCGCTGCACGCTCCGCCCCGCCACGGGGTCGAAACCGACCACTACTCGGATCTCCCACACGCCGGGCCGCCGCTGGCGGAGAGATCCCGTTCCGCGCCTAGCCCGCCCCTGCCACTCCGATTCGTCCCTATAACTCAGTCCCATCCCTACAGCTATAGGGATTCCTATAGGGACGCGCCGGCGGAATCTCGGTGCTCAACGCCTATGCAGCGGCGCTGACCTGGATGTTCTCAGCGCGCTCGGAGGGATTCGAACCCCCAACCTTCTGATCCGTAGGCCGGAAATCAGAAGCCCGGAGTCAGAAGGTTCGACGCTTCTGACCAGGACCTCCGGGAGCGTTCCCCATACCTGAGCGGCCGGTTCCCCAAGAAATTCCCCGGTGGGCCTGTTGCGTTTTCGCTTCCGCCGAAGCGCATCTATGACACGTATGAGAGATGTGCAAGCAGACGCTCAGGGACGCAAAGTCCTCGAGTTCGACATGGGCGTGCGCGTCTATCCACCGAGCCGACCAGATGGGTACTGGCGGCTGCGTTGGGAGGAGCGACGCCGGGCGAAGGACACCACCGCACGCGACCAGGCGGCCGCGATCGCCAAGGCGAACGAGATCGTCGAACGGCTCGTGCGCTCGTCGCCTACGGAGTTGGGCAGGGCGAAGGGCGCTGACCTGGTCGCCCACTACCTCGACCCGAAGCGCCGGCCACCGCGGGTGTCTTCGTGGTCGATCCGTCACCGTGATGAGCAGACGCGAATCTGCGAGAAGTTCGTGCTCCCGGTCATCGCCGACGTGCCGTGCCGGGAGCTCACGCGTGACGACTTTCAGGAGATCATCGACCTCGCTTCCACCAAGTCGGTCGCCCACCACACCCGACGTTGCCTGACCGCCATGCTCGGCGCCGGCATGGAGGAGGGCCACATCCTCGCCGGCCGTGACCTGCTGCGTGGCGTGCGGTGGTCCGGGGAGCTCGACTCCGACCCCGAGCCGGTCGACCACGCTGTCACCCTCGAGGAGATCCCTACCGCGGAGAAGGTTCACGCCTTGGCGCGGGTCACCGCAGAGCGGACCGGGGTGTGGTGGCGGGAGCTGCAGCTGCTGCTCGTCGCCTACTCGGGGATGCGCTTGGATGAGCACGCCGCGTTGACGTCCGACCAGGTCGAGGCCGACCGGCGCCGCG
>JADDQT010000162.1:0-432 GCA_016781225.1 Actinomycetota bacterium | reverse complement strand
GCGCACGACCATGTTCCCCGCCGAGACGGCCGCCGGTGTCGACCTCGCCGCCATGGTCGACCGGCGCCTCGATGAGCTCGAACCGGGCGATCTCCTGTTCCCGTCGCAGCGGGGTATGCGGCTGCGCCGCTCGAACTAAGGCCGCTCCATCTGGGACCCGGCCGCAACGCAGGTCGGTTGGCCGAGAGGCGACGACGGGCGCTGGTTCTGGACCTTCCACAGCCTCCGGCACGTGTTCGCCACGTGGGCGCTGCACGACGCCCGCATCCCCATCGAGGACCTCTCAAGGATGATGGGTCACTCCTCCACCCGGGTGACCCAGGACATCTACATCCACGTCCGCGACGACATGTTCGACCGGTTCTTCCAAGCGACCGGTCAGCGCCAGCGCCGGGAGAGCGCGTGACGGTCATACAGCTCCTCGCGGCGCCA
>JADDQT010000161.1:1687-5371 GCA_016781225.1 Actinomycetota bacterium | reverse complement strand
GGCGCCGATGCCCACGGCCTGGCCTCCCTTCACGAGGACGATGGAGTTCGACCGCACGTATCCACCGACCCGCCATGCCAGCTCGGCGTCGACCCACTGCTCCTCGGTGGGGGCGACCTTGGTGACCACCTGCCAGTCGCTGCGGTCGGCGGCGAAGTGGTGCGGCTCCTGCACGAGGAAGCCTCCTCCTATCTGGCGGAGGTGGATCGGCTCCTCCTCGGGCAGAGGTGCCCGCAGGATGCGAGTGGCCTTGCGCTTGGCCACCAGCTGCTCGACGGCCTCGTCCTCATAGTCGGGCGCCACGATCACGTCGGCTTGGGGTGCAGCCACCATCGCCCGTGCCACACCGGCGGTGAGCGGACGGTTGAGCGCCACGATCCCCCCGAAAGCCGACTTGTCGTCGCACTCGAGGGCCAGGCCGTAGGCGGTGACGGCATCGGCGGCGACCGCCACCCCGCACGGGTTGGCGTGCTTGACGATGGCGCACGCCGGTTGCTCGCCCAGGTGGTGGACCAGCCGCCAGGCGGCTTCGGTGTCGTAGATGTTCAGGTAGGACAGCGACAAGCCGGCGAGCTGGGTGACGTCGTCCCACCAGCTCGCCCGTCCGATGGTCCCGTAGCGAGCGGCGTCCTGGTGGGGATTCTCGCCGTAGCGCAGGTGCTGCTCCGACCGTTCGAGGGCGAGGTGCAGGGTGGGCGGCAGCCGTTCACCGTCGGCTTCGTCGAACCACGAGACGATGGCGCTGTCGTATGCGGCGGTGTAGGCGAAGGCGGCCCGCGCCAGGCGGCGGCGGGTCCCCTCGGACAAGGTCCCGTCGCGGCGCAGCTCGGCGAGCACCGGCTCGTAGTCGCCGGGCTGCACGACCACGCCCACGTGGGCGTGGTTCTTGGCCGCAGCCCTCACCATGGTGGGGCCTCCGACGTCGATCATCTCCACTGAGGGCTCGGCGCCGAACGGGTAGAGGTTGCACACCACGAGGTCGATGGTCCCTATGCCGTGCGCCTCGAGGTCGGCCATGTGCTCGGGGCGGTCCCGGTCGGCCAGTATCCCGCCATGGACCTTGGGATGAAGGGTCTTGACCCTGCCGCCCAGCATCTCCGGTGCACCGGTCATGGCCTCCACCGAGGTGTGGGGGATGCCCTCGGCAGCCAACGCCCTGGCCGTTCCGCCGCTCGAGAGCAGCTCCCACCCGAGGCTGACGAGCCCCTGCGCCAGGGCGGGGAGACCGGTCTTGTCGAACACCGAGACCAGGGCCCTCATCGGGCGAGCACCTCCTTGATGGTGGCCGGGTAGAGGCGCCGCTCTACTTCCTTGATGCGCTCGTGGAGCGTGGCCACGGTGTCGCCCGGGAGGACGGGCACCACCTCCTGGGCCAGGATGGGACCGGAGTCGACCTCCAGGGTTGCCACGTGGACAGTGCAGCCCGTCACCTTCACGCCGGCGGCGAGGGCATCCTCCACCGCATGCCAGCCGCTGAAGGCGGGGAGCAGAGCAGGGTGGGTGTTGACGATGCGTCCGTCGAAGCAGTCGAAGATGGGCTTCTCCAACACCGTGCCGAACCCGGCCATGACGACCAGCTTCACGTCATGCGGCGCCAGCGCGTCGATCACCCGGTGGGTGTACTCGACCCGGTCGAAGTCGGCACCGAAGCTTTCCCGCTCCACGACCTCGGTTCTGATGCCGGCGTGGCGGGCCACCTCGATGGCCTTGCACGGCCGATCCACCACCACGACCGCCACCTCGACGCCGGACTCGACGATGGCTCCAAGGATGGTGCCGCTTCCCGACGCCAGCACACCGATGCTCACACTCGAACGCTAGCCACTGGCAGGGGATTGCAGGTCGTCCCGCTTCTCCTTCACGATGCGGTTGACTCGCTCACACTCCTCGACCAATGCGTCCAGGGACTCCTGGTGGTCGACGCGACCCCTGAAGTCGAACACCTTGGCTCGCAGCGCCCTCCACCGCTCGTCCTCCTCGGCCGCGGCCTCGGCGTGCCGGGCCGCCATGGCCACGGCCTCGGCCGAGGGGCGGCGGCCCTCGGAGACCGGTTCGAGGGCGGCGATGCAGGCGTCCTGGGCGCGAACGGCAGCCTGCTCCTCAGGGGTTCGCCGGCCACCACAACCAGGGGTCGCCGCCACCACGAGCGCTATGCCAAGCGCCAATCCACCGCCGGCAACCCGGCTCCGCCTCAAGCCGCAGCGCGACTGGCAACCTTCTTCGCGATGTCGAGATAGGAGACCTCGTTCAAGTCGCCCAGGGAGTTGCCGCCGCCGGAGTAGAAGACCACGTTGGCATTGCGCCAGAAGTAGAGCGTGATGGCGAACCTCCTGGTGCCGGCAACCGTGAGGGTGATGGTCACACCGGACTCGGACTGATCGCCGAGCCCAGTCACCGGGACGTCCTTCGTGGATTCGATCCTTGCCGCGCCCGTGGGCTTGAGGCTCTGAACTCCGACGCTGCGGAGAATGGGCAGCGCCTTGGTGGCTCCGTCTACGTCCCGGAAGAAGTATGCACCGGATCCCGGGCTGTTGGAGTCGGAGCCCCGCTCCTTGGTGAACACCGACGAGTAGCACTCTTGGAGGCCGAGGGACTGGAGCTGAGCGATCGCCGACTGCTGGCCGGGGGCCAGCGCGTTCACGCACTCGGGCACGGAGGCCAGTCGCTTGGGGAAGCCGGGCTTGGGCGAGTAACCGGATGGCAGGTCGGACTGCTGCACGCTGACGACGGGAAGCCTGGCAGCGGTGAGATTGCCGCCACCGGCGGGGGAGGACGCGCTACCTCCGCCCTCGCCGCCTCCCCCTTCGTCGTCGCTGCCGCCACAGGTGAACGCCGCCATGGAGAGGGCGGAGACGACGGCCAGCAGGGCGAGTCGCTTCTTAGTCATGGAGACAAGCTACAAGGGAGGGTCGACGCAACCCGACTTGCCACCTCCCGGTCCTGCGGGCTCGTTGCGGGGGTAGGGCGTAACGAAACCGGAGCCGGTGGCGTCGGAGCCGAGGAAGCGGAGGATCCCGCGAGCCACCGCTTCGCCTTCGACCTGTTGCACGTCCGGGCGCGCCAGCAGCTGTGCCTCGGCCGGGTTGGAGATGAAGGCCAGTTCGGCAAGCACCGCTGTCACCGGGCCGGCCTGGCGCAGGATGGCGTAGTAGTCGCCGCCTCGGCTGTTCGGCCGGTACTTGGCGCCGGCGTCCCGGTCGGCGACCCAGGCCACTCGGTAGGAGGAGAGAGCCTTCACCACCTCCTCGTAGATCAGCCCTGCCAGCCGCTTGGAGTCGGCTGACCGGAGCTGGTAGTAGGTCTCGGTCCCGGGTCCGGCCCGGGGACCGTCGGGCACGGAGTTGTGGTGGATGGACACGAAGGCTCGTGGCCGCAGGGCCAGAGCCAGCTCGGCTCGGGCGTCGAGGGTCATGCGGTAATCGCCGGTGCGGGTGAGGACGGCGGCCGTACCCTGGCGTTCCAGGGCCGCGCGCGCGTGGCCGGCGACGGCCAGGTTCACCACCTTCTCGCTGAGGCCGTTGGGGCCCCTTGCGCCTTCCTCATCACCGCCGTGACCCACGTCGATCACCACGGGGACGCCGAGGACCGGCTTGGCCCCGCGCACCACGGCGGTGTTGGAGCAGGGGGTCTCGACCCGGTAGCCGTTCCCGGCCCTTCCCTTCACCGAGAGCACCACTCCCCTGG
>JADDQT010000161.1:0-1616 GCA_016781225.1 Actinomycetota bacterium | reverse complement strand
GTGGGCGCGGTGGGCGCGGTGGGAGGCGCTGACGTCGGCGTCGGGACGCTGGTCGGTGCCACGGCGTCGGAGTCGCTGCCGCTGCTGCAGCCGGCAATCGCCAGTACACCCGCCAGCAGGACGGCACCGGCACCGCGCCGTTTGCTCGCGGCGAAGCTCGTGGGACGCGGTCGAGTGATCAAACGTCGGCGATGACCCGAGCCATGAGCTCGCCGGCCTCGGTAGGGTTGAGCGCAACCTCGGCACCTGCCGCTCGCAGGGCCGCCATCTTGGCCTTGGCCGTGCCCTTGGTCCCGGACACGATGGCACCGGCATGGCCCATCTTCCTCCCCACCGGCGCCATGACACCGGCCACGTAGGCGACCACGGGCTTGGTCATCCCCTCCCGCAGGAAGTCGGCCGCCTCCTCCTCGGCCGTTCCCCCGATCTCGCCGAGGATCATCACCGCCCGCGTGTCGGGGTCGGCCTCGAAGGCGCTGAGGCAGTCGACGAAGCTCGTCCCGGGGACGGGGTCGCCACCGATGCCGACGCAGGTGGTGACACCGATGTCCTTCTGCTTCAGCTCGTACAGGGCCTGGTAGGTGAGCGTCCCCGAGCGGCTCACGATGCCCACCGGACCGCCGCCCTTGGCGATCTCGCCGGCGGTGATGCCGATGTTGCACTGGCCAGGGGTGATGATGCCCGGGCAGTTGGGACCGAGCAGCCTGGTGTGGGGATGGTTGTGCCGGAGCTGGCTGTAGAAGCGGGCCTGGTCATGGGCGGGAACGCCCTCGGTGATCACCACCACGAGCTCCATGCCCGCCCCGGCCGCCTCCATCACGGCGTCCGGTACGGCAGGGGCGGGCACGAAGATGCACGAGGCGTTGGCGCCGGTTGCCGCCCGGGCGTCGGCGACGGTGGCGAACACCGGTATGCCCTCCACGTCGGTCCCGGCCTTCCTGGGATTGGTGCCGGCCACCACCTGGGTGCCGTAGTCCCGGTTGCGCAACCCGTAGAAGCGGCCCTGGCTGCCCGTGAGACCCTGCACCACCACCCGGGTGCCGGCGTCGACGAAGATGCTCACGGCGCGCTCACGTCAGCCTCGCTCCAAAGCCAGCTCCACGGCCTTGCGGGCGGCGTCGAGCATCGTCGGCCGGCTCACGAGGCGCTCCGACTGGTGCTGGGCGAGGATGGCTCGGCCCTGCTCGGCGTTGGTCCCGTCGAGGCGCACCACGATGGGGGAGCTCAGCTTCACTCGGCCGAGGGCCTCCACCACGCCATTGGCCACCTCCTCGCCCTTGGTGATCCCTCCGAAGATGTTGACCAAGATGCAACGGACCTTGGGATCGGTGTTGATCACCTCGAGGGCGCTGGCCATGACCTCGGCCTTGGCTCCTCCACCCACGTCGAGGAAGTTGGCCGGCGTGCCACCGACCTGGTGCACGACGTCGAGGGTGCTCATGGCCAGCCCCGCCCCGTTGGCGATGATGCCGATGCTGCCGTCCAGGCCCACGTACTGCAGTCCCCGCTCCTTCGCCAGCCGCTCGCGCACGTCGAGCACGTCGGTGTTCTCGAGCTCGGCCCACTCGGGGTGGCGGAAGGCCGCGCTGTCGTCGAGGGTGACCTTGGCGTAGAGG
>JADDQT010000160.1 GCA_016781225.1 Actinomycetota bacterium | reverse complement strand
CGGCTAGCGGCACCTCAGTGGCACTCCTGGGATCGGAGTCACCGAGCGTTAGCGGGCGCTTCAGGCTCGGACAATAACTGGCGCCGCCGGACCCTACTTGCCGAATGGCGCACGCTCCCGCTCAAAAACCCTCAAGGGGAATCGCCTAGGAACCGACAAGAGCCGTAGTCCTCTCTGTCCCCAAAAGGAGACGGCGACACAGACCGGAGGTGTGAACCAGCCCTTGATCTCACGCCTCAGCAAGCTTCCTGTCGCCGGCTTGGCCGCTCTCTTCGCCGTCCTCAGCCTGGGGCCTTTGGCGCTTCTCGCCTATTCCAGCCAGAACCTGGCCACCAAGGCGGTTAGCGGCGAGGTGAAGGCGAGGGTCCGTGCCACCTCGGCAGTCAGCGCCGTCTTCCTCCAACAGCAGATGGAGAGTCTGGCTGAGCTGACCGAGTCCTACGCCGAGCGCCCCGTCCTCGTTTCCTCCCTGGGGCAGGGCAACCGCAACCGACGCGACGCCCGTGCCATCGCCGCTCAGCTGTCGGAGCTCCAACAAGGCCGCAAGGGCATCGCCACCGCCTTCCTGACCGACCCCGAGGGTCGCCTGGTGGACATCGTGCCGGCGACCCCGTCGATCATCGGGGAGGACTTCAGCTTCAGAGACTGGTATCGAGGGGTGGCGACCACGGGGCGCGCCTACGTGTCAGAGGCCTACCAGTCGGCCGCCGCTGGGTCCCCCCGGGTGGTGGCCGCGGCGGCCCCGGTGCGGGCTCGTGGTGGCGACGGCCAGACTGGAGAAGTCATCGGGATCATCGTCGCCGCCGTCGCCACCGACACTATCCAGGCCTTCACCGAGGACTTCGTCCGGGCGCAGGGCGTCGACCTGACCATTACCGACCAGCGAGGTGTCCTCGTCGCCGCTCCGGGGGCGGCCACCCAGGACCTCGACTCGAGGCGTGACGAGCCGGCAGTGGCGGCGGCATTGGATCACCGGTCCGGCGTCATGGAACGCCAGCGCGGCGGCGAACGTGTGGTCTCGGCCTACGCGCCGGTTCCGGGAGTGGGCTGGACGGTCACCGCCGATGTGCCGGCGAGAACCGCCTTGGCCGCCGCTTCGTCGCTGCGTTCCACCGTCTCGGCAATCGCCGCCCTTCTCGCCCTGGTGCTCCTCGGGGGGCTGATACTGCTGGTGTTCGCACTCCGCGAGCGCCGGCGTGGGGAGGCCAGGCTGCAGCAGAGCGAGGAACGAAGCCGCTCCATCATCGAGGCGGCCAACGACGCCTTCATCTCCATGGATGCGAGTGGCCACATCACGGGATGGAACAGACATGCGGAAACAACCTTCGGCTGGTCGGCGGACGAGGTGATAGGCCACAGCGTTGCTTCGACAATCGTGCCCGCTGACCAGCGCGCCGCGCACCATGAGGGCGTTCGGCACTTCTTCGAGACCGGGGAAGGACCGATACTGAACACCCGCATCGAGACCGTGGCGCTGCACCGCGACGGCCATTCCTTCCCGGTGGAACTAGCGGTCTGGCCCGTTGGTTCGGGCGAGGAGTGCTCGTTCCACTCCTTCGTGCACGACATCACCGAGCGCAAGGAGGCCGAACAGCGCACGCTCCGGCTCTCAAACGAGCTTCGCCTCCTGCTCGAATCGTCCGGAGAGGGCATTTACGGCATCGACGTGGACGGACGCTGCACCTTCATCAACAAGGCGGCGGCCCGCGCACTCGGCTACCAGCCGGAGGAAGCCGTTGGGCGCAACATGCACGACCTCGTCCATCACAGTCATGAGGACGCCTCGCCCTACCCGGTCGAGGACTGCCCCATCTACCGCGCCTGTCGATCAGGCATCGCCTGCAGGGTGGACACCGAAGTCCTCTGGCGGAAAGACGGCACGTCGTTCCCGGCGGAGTACTCCGCCCATCCCATCGTCGAGGACGACCTCGTCAAAGGTGCGGTGGTGAGCTTCACCGACATCACCGAGCGCAAGGCCGCCGAGGCGGAGCTGGCCGCCGCCCACGAGCAGGCCATGCAGTCCTCCCGGCTCAAGTCCGAGTTCGTAGCCAACATGAGCCATGAGATCCGCACGCCGATGAACGGCGTGCTCGGCATGACCGGCCTGCTGCTCGACACCCCTCTCAGCGACGAGCAGCGTGAGTACGCCGAGGCCGTGCGCACCTCGGCCGAGGGCCTCCTTGCCGTCATCAACGACATCCTCGACTTCTCGAAGGTGGAGGCAGGAAAGATCGAGCTCGAGGCACTCGACTTCGACCTCCGAGCCACGGTCGAGGAGGCCGCCGAGCTGCTGGCCGAGCAAGCCTGGGGCAAGGGATTGGAGCTATCCACCCTGGTCGAGCCAGAAGTGCCATTTGCTCTTCGAGGTGATCCAGGACGCCTCCGCCAGGTCCTTCTGAACTTCCTCAGCAACGCCGTCAAGTTCACCGCCGAGGGAGAGGTGGTGGCGCGGGTGGCCTTGCTGGACCAGACAGGCGACCAGGTGACCCTTCACTTCTCTGTCACCGACACCGGCATCGGCATCCCCCCCGAAGCGCAGTCCGGCCTGTTCCAAAGCTTCTCGCAGGCTGACGCCTCGACTACTCGGCGCTATGGCGGCACCGGGCTGGGGCTGGCCATCAGCAAGCAGCTGGTGGAGCTTATGGGCGGTGACGTCGGCGTCGACAGCCAAGTTGGCACAGGAAGCACCTTCTGGTTCACGGCTCGCTTGGAGATAAGCGCCGAGGAGGACCTAGCCAAGCCCTCGAGCCCTGGCCGCCTGCAAGGCTTGGCGCTCTTGGTGGCGGACGACAACGCCACCAACCGCACCATCCTCGAGCACAACGCCCGGTCGTGGCGAATGCGCCCGGAAAGCGCCGAGGGCGGCGTCCAAGCGCTGGAGATGCTGCGTGCCAAAGCCCGGGCTGGCGAACCCTTCCCGATCGCAGTGCTCGACTATCACATGCCCGACATGGACGGCGTCGAACTGGCTCGGGCCATCAAGGACGACCCGCTCGTGGCGAGCGTGCGTCTCGTGCTGCTCACTTCGGCCGGCGAGCGGGGTGACGCCCGTCTCGCCCGAGAAGCCGGTATCGACGCCTTTCTGACCAAGCCCGTGCGCGTCTCGGCGCTGCACGACGCCTTGGCCGCTGCCATGGGCGTGCCGACGGCGGCCAGAAAGCACACTGGCGCAGCATCCGCCGGCCGGTGCGGTCCGGCTGAAGGTGAGGCCCGGGTCCAGGCCCACATCTTGGTGGTGGAGGACAACGTGGTGAACCAGAAGGTCGCTGCCCGGATGCTGGAAACACTCGGGCATCGGGTCGATGTCGCCGCCAACGGCCTCGAGGCCCTACAGGCGCTGTCAGAAATCCCCTACGACGTTGTCCTAATGGACTGCCAGATGCCGGAGATGGACGGCTACGAGGCGACCTCGGAGATCCGCCGGACCGAGGGATCGCACCGGCACACGCCGATTATCGCCATGACCGCGGGCGCCATGAGGGGTGATGAGGAGAAGGCCCGGGCGGCCGGCATGGACGACTACGTGAGCAAGCCCGTCACCCGTGACCACCTGTCCACGGTGCTCAACCGCTGGCTACCTCAGGTTCACGGCATGCCCTGAAGGAAAAGTTGCTGCCAACTGATTGCTCATAGGCTCAGCCCATTTTGTCCGTGCGGATTGGCGCTCGGACCGGGCACCCGGCTCGAGAACACGGTCCTTCACCGTGTCGCCCTGGGCTTCGGGTTCGCTTCGAGGCCCCCGGTCCCGAGAGCTGTAGGTCGTGCGGTGAGATGGGCGCCACGGTGGAGGCCGCGGTTCCCAAGGACCGCCGCCTGCGACGACCCCGGACGCGTTACTCGAACCCCACCGTGTCACCTTGTGCGCTACGGGGTGAGGCACCGCATATCCGGCGGGGTCAGCGGATTGGCTGCACCACTTCGCTCGACGGTTGCTGAGCCGCATCCCCGAGCGTTACCTCGCGCGCACTCGTGTCCGTTATCGGGTGCCTATGACCGGCAGCTAGGGGCGCCCGGCTCAGAGAGAACAGCGCCGAGCGTTATGGAGCACTTCACCTGCGCCAGTTCGCCCGGCCATCGGGTGGGTGAAGCTTCAGAGCGCCACCGCCGTGCGGTGCTTCCTCGGCGTTAGCTCTGCGCCGCTCGTGCCCCGTCTTGTTGGCGAACGTGTTCTATCAGTGGGCACTGGCCCGGGCCGGGGTCGGGCAGACGGTCGGCTACCTCATCGAGGGCGACGAGCTCTCTTCGCAGCTGGCGAAGCTCGACGATGCGTTCGTCGATCTCGATGACCTGGCGCCGGAGCACCTCACGTACATAGCCGCACGGTTGCTCACCCCGCTCGCGCAGGGCGAGGATCTCGCCGATCTCATCCAGGGTTATGCCGAGGCGCTGCGCTGTCTTTATGAAGGTCAGAAGTTCTGCGGCGTGCTCGTCGTAGTCCCGGTACCCCGATGCCGTCCGTTCGGGCTCCGGCAGCAACCCGATCCCCTCGTAGTAGCGGATCGTCTTCGGGTTCAGGCCCAGTTGACCAGCCAGCTCGCCAATCCGCATGGTCGTCCTCCGAGGTTCCTTCCAGCTGGAAGGTTACCGCTCGTGTGCTCGCTTCGAGGCGCAGCTCTCGTCGGAGCACTCGCACTTGATGACCGCTCCAAAGTTCGTCTTGACCTTCCATTCAACTGGAAGGTTTATCCTTGATTTCGGGAACACTGAGCACTCCGAGGAGCACGACATGACCCGCCTGTCCCTGACCGTGAGCGGTATGAGCTGCACCGGCTGTGAGCAGCGCATCGCCGCTGTGCTGGGCCGCCTCGAAGGCATCGCCCTGGTCGAGGCCGACCACCGCGCCGGCACCGTCGTGGTCGATTACGACCCGGCCTCCGTCGACCAAGCGGCCATCACCCGTCGGCTGGACGACGCCGGGTACGAGACCACCGGGACTGGATCACGGCGATGAGCGCCCCCGCCACCGGACTGTGGTCCGAAGAGCCGAGCAACCTCGAGGGCCACGCCCGCATCCGGGCCGCATCGCCGGGCTGCACTGCTCGCTGTGCACGGGCACGATCGAAAAGGCGCTCGGCCGCCACCCCGGCGTGGACAACGTCGCGGTCAGCCTGACCCACGAGCAGGCGCTGGTCGACTACGACCCAGGTCTGGTCCGCTCCGAAGACATCCTCACCACGCTGCGCGACATCGGTTATGACCTCTACGACCTCCGCAAGCTCCGCCCGTTCGAAGAAGAAGAAGCCGACCTGGTGCAGGAGGGCAAGCGGCTACTCGTCGCCGTGGCCGCCAGCCTCACCGCCATCGCCTTGATCGCCAACGTCACCGGCGTGTGGTCGGTGCTGGTGCCGCTGTCGGTCGTGGCCCTCATGGTCCCGGTGGCCTACGCC
>JADDQT010000021.1 GCA_016781225.1 Actinomycetota bacterium | reverse complement strand
TCCCCGCCGGCCCCCCGGATGCCGCCTCTGCCCCGGCCCTCCGCCTCGAAGGCCTCGTCGTCGAGTACCGGCTGCCCGGGTCGTCGGTGCGAGCCGTCGACCACGTCGACCTCACCGTCGGCCGGGGCCGCGTCGTCGGCCTGGTGGGCGAGTCGGGTTGCGGCAAGACCTCGATCGCCCTCACCGCCGCCGGGGTCCTCCGCCCCCCGGGCCGGGTGGAAGCGGGTGAGATGTGGCTGTCCGGCCGCGAACTGGGCCGCCCGGCCCGCCCGGCGGTGGCGCCGTTCCGGGGCCGCACCGTCGCCTTGGTGCCCCAAGCGGCCATGAACGCCCTCAACCCGGCCTATTCGGTGCTGGCCCAGGTGGCCGAGGCTGCCCGGCTGACGAGGAGCGCCGACGCCGCCACCGAGCGGGCGCACGATCTGCTGGAGCGGGTGGGTATCGACCGTCGCCGCCACGACGCCTTCCCCCACGAGCTCTCGGGTGGGATGCGCCAGCGAGCGGTGATCGCCATGGCCGTGGTGAACAACCCCGCGCTGCTCGTAGCCGACGAGCCGGCCAGCGGCCTCGACGTGGTGACGCGGGCCCAGGTCCTCAAGCTGCTCCTCGAGCTGCGCCACGAGTTCGACATGGGCATCCTTCTCGTCTCCCACGACCTGCCCACCATCTCCCGCGTGGCCGACGAGCTGGCGGTGATGTACGCCGGGCGGATCGTGGAGAACGGGCCGGCCGCCACCGTCTCCTCCGCTCCCCAGCACCCCTACACCCAGGCGCTGTTCAGCGCCTTCCCGTCGCTTCACGGCGAGCGCCGGCCGCTCGCCGGACTGAGCGGCGAGGTGCCCGACCTGAGCGGAGCGCCCGAGGGCTGCCAGTTCCGGCCCCGCTGCTCGGAGGCGACGGCGGCCTGCTCGGACCACGACCCCACCTTGGAGACGGCCGGCAAGGGGAACGCAGCCGTGGCCTGCCTGCTGAGGCGGCCCTCGTGACCCGTGTGCTCGAGCTCGAGGGCGTCTCGAAGTCCTTCGGCTCACGCCGGAGGCAGCGTTCCCGCGCCGACATCCGCGCCGTCGACGACGTCTCCCTCACCGTGGAGGAGGGGGAGGTGGTGGCCCTGGTGGGTGAGAGCGGAGCGGGCAAGAGCACCCTCGCCCGGCTGATGCTCGGCCTGGAGAAGCCCGACGAGGGCAGCGTCCGCTTCGACGGCCTCGACCTCGGCGCCTTGTCCGGCCGCGAGCTGCGCAAGGCCCGCCAGCGGATGCACCTTGTGCTGCAGGACCCGTACCAGTCGCTCCACCCCGGGCTGCGCGTATCCTCGCTGGTGGGCGAGCCGCTCGCGATACGCAGTGTCAGCCGGGCGGACCGGGCCGAGCCCGTCACCAAGGCCGTCGAGCAGGTGGCCCTGCGCCCGGCGCCGGTCTTCTGCCGGAGGTTCCCCCATCAGCTCTCCGGCGGCCAACGCCAGCGGGTGGCCCTGGCCCGGGCCCTGGTGGCCGAGCCGAAGCTGGTGATCGCCGACGAGCCGACCTCCATGCTGGACGCCTCGCTCTGCGCGGGGATCCTGGAGCTCATACTCGACATTCGTGACCGCTTCGGCACCGCCTTCGTGTACATCACCCACGACCTGGCGCTGGCCCGCTGGGTGTCCGACCGCATGGTCGTGATGCGCGACGGGAGGATCGAGGAGGTCGGTCCCAGCGACGACGTCGTGAACTGCCCCTGCAGCGACTACACCAAGTTGCTCCTGGCCGCGAGCGACGGTGACGTGGACCGGATGGAGGACTTAGGAGAGACGCAGGACCTACCACAGGAGGAGCCATGGCAAGGAGAAAGCTGATCTTCTTTTCGGCGGCGGATACCCGCACCAAACCGGACCGGTCATGGTCCGCTTACCACTTCGCCACGGTGGCGGCCCAAGCGGGGCTCGAGGCGGAGGTCCGCCTCGCCGGTGACGCCGTGCGCCTGGCCCAGCCGGACGGTATCGCCGACACCGAGGACGGTGACCGCCTGCGCCAGAAGGTGAAGGAGTCGCTCGACGCTCCCTTTCTCGTCTCCCTCTGACCCGGCTGCGTCGACACCCGTGCGGTGTCAGACGAACAGATCGACGCCATCGGCGGTACGCCCCGGCCGCTCAGCCAGATCCTCACCGAGGTTGCCGACGGCGAATCCGAGCTCATTTACCTGGGTTGATGCCGAGCCCCCTATAGGCCAGCCCCTCCTCCCGGTTCCGTCCCGGGCGTCAGCGCCAAGCCCGCCAGTGAGGCTTCGCCATCGCCGTCGTCACCGCGGAGGGCGAGCAAAGAAGGGATCGAGGCGACCCGCCCCGCTGGCCGGCTCGGCTCCCGTCAGCGCTCGATGCCCGACGTGTTGCCTTGGCCGACCAGGGCCTCGACAGGAGGCTCGCCAGGCCCCGAGAGCCTCGCCGAAGGCCCGCCTTTGTGTACGCAGGCCGCCTCCGGTTTCAGCGTCCC
This sequence comes from Actinomycetota bacterium, assembly GCA_016781225.1. Classification (GTDB taxonomy): domain Bacteria; phylum Actinomycetota; class Acidimicrobiia; order Acidimicrobiales; genus YB1-3. The sequence continues at coordinate 13,299 of JADDQT010000021.1, read as the reverse complement.
ATCCACACAGGCAATCCGGTCATCTTCCTTCTTGGGCTCCACCCGAACCGTTACGGACCGAACGGCGGGAGCGTCTGCTCCGACCTCTCGATACAGCGGAGCGTAAAGGTCACTCGGGCCGACACTGCGAGATGCCGCTGGCAAAGCAGACGGGGGCGAGGAGGGCAGGGCGGGGCGGGCCACTTCGTGCCCGGCATTGGGAGCAGCGGGCGCTGCCGGCGCCAGGGACGCGTCCGGATCGATTTCCTCTGACGGTGACTGCACGACCGACACCAATGGTCCTGACTGGGAAGGAAGGGCATCGGGGCGCGTCAGGAACAGCGCTCCCAACACAGTGAACATTGCCGCCACTGGCAGGGCGGCCACCGGGAGGCCCGCACCATTGGAGCCGCCCCGTGCCAGGCGCCGACCACCCCACAGTCCCCCGAGCACGCCAACGAGGCCCTTCAACAAGCGCTTCAAGTGGGCCCGTGCGCGGTGGCGTTGAACCGCCAGCCGCACATCTTCGCGTCGGTTGCCGATGGCCGGGCTGGTCAGATGGGAGAGGACGGCTGCGCGCTGGGGAGCAGCCAAGCGGCCCAGCTCTTCACGGACTGCGGCGAGGGTCATTCGTTGCTCGACCATCGACGCCAGCTCGACCGCAGCGGGGCGATCCTCGGGCGGCTCTTCGATGAAGTGGCGCTGCGCTCGAAAGTGGTCCACGGCCAGGTTTCGGGCAACCTTGGCCGCCCACCGAGACAGGTCGTCAGCGCCGTCGAAAGGAACCCGGTGCACCAGAACCCGGGTGGCGACCTCCTGGACTATGTCCTCACTGGTGGCGGGATCGACGCCGCGTCGCCGCAACAGGGCCGCCAGGCGCCTGGCTACCTCGGGCCACACGTCCGCCAGGTGAGAACTTTGATGAATCTGTGTAATCACGCGGGCTTGCCGACGTGTACCTGGGTGTTGGTGTTCCTGCATCGTGCTCCATAGGAGGGCTCTCATGACCAAGCTAGTTCGTCGCCTGCTCATCGCCGTTGCGTCGCTGTTCCTCGTCGCGTCCCCAGGCGTGGCCCACGCCGACTCCGGGTTGTCCGCCGTCACTAGCGGCTTCTGCGTCGACTTCACCATCGGCTGGCCCTATACCCACATCAGGGTCTGTACTCCCTGAAAGGGCATGAGGACTCACCCCACTTGAGCCCAGGAGACATCGCCTTCGAGCACGCCGTCGTTCCCATGGCCTTGGTGGCTCCGGAAGGGCGGCTGCTGGCGGTGAACCAAGCGCTCTGTGACCTACTCGACCGGCCACGGGACCAGCTCGTGGAGTCCGGGCTTCAAGACATCACGATTACCGAGGACGCCGAGCGGTTGGTAACGGTGCGGCGGCGCAGGCTCATCCGCTCGGACGGTGGCGTTGTTGCGGCGCTCATCACGAGCACTTTGATCGAAGCCACGCCCCACAGCCTCGAGCACTACCTCCTCCAAGTTGAGGGCCTCTCGGCGCGTGAGGTCAGGTCGGGCGATCAAGAACCGCTCGATCCCATTACCGGCCTGCCCAACCGAGCGCTCTTCGTCGACGAGCTCCGGTCCGCGTTGGCACGCGCCTCGCGGCGGGCGATGGGGCTGGCCGTCTTCGTCTTGGACCTCGACCACTTTGCACTGGTCAACGAGCGTCTGGGGCACGAAGTGGGTGATCGAGTGCTGGCTCATGTGGCTACCCGCCTGCAGACGCACCTGCGCCTCTCGGATACGGTGGGTCGGCTCGGCGCTGGCGGCTGGCTACCGGGGGATGAGTTCGCCGTCGTGTGTGAGGATCTCGAAGACGAGCGCCACGCCGTCGTCCTCGCTGAGCGGTTTGATTGGGTGATCAAAGGCCCATTGGTCGTCGACGACCACGAGCTCTCGCTGACCGCCAGCATCGGGGTCGCCGTGGCGATGAACAGGGAGACCTCTCCCGAAGCCGTCCTTCGTACCGCCGAAGCGGCGATGTGGAGGGCGAAGCAACGAGGTGGAGCCGGCTACGAGCTTTTCGACGAAGCCGCCCATAATCGCGCTGTCAGCAGGCTCGCAACCGAGGATGCGTTGAGTAGAGCAATCGAGAGGGACGAGCTGCGGGTGCACTACCAGCCGATCCTCAGGCTCGACAGGAGCTCCGTCACCGGCGTCGAGGCGTTACTCCGCTGGGAGCGCCCCGAGTCCGGACCGGTGGCACCCGCAGAGTTCATCCCACTCGCCGAGGACAGCAGCCTGATCGTGTCCATCGGCGCCTGGGTAATGAGAGAGGCCGTGAGGCAGGCCCACGAATGGCGCCAGCGCTTCCCGGAGTTGGGGCTTACCGTGTCAGTGAACCTGTCCGGCCGCCAGCTTGGGGACCCCGATCTCCACGAGTTGGTATCCGACGTCCTTCGGGACACGGAGATCGAGCCATCGGCGCTCTCGCTCGAGATCACGGAGACAGTCCTGATCGAGGACGGCGACAGGGCTTGGGCGGCACTCAAGCCCTTGAAGGATCTGGGCGTGCGCCTCGAGGTCGATGATTTCGGCATCGGGTACTCCTCACTCAGCTATCTCCGCCTCTTCCCCCTCGACGGTCTGAAGCTGGACCGGTCCTTCGTCGCCGATCTCGGGAGCAACGACAAAGTCGAGGCGATCGTCAGCGCGGTCATCGGTTTGGCTCACGCCTTGGCTCTCACCGTGGTGGCCGAAGGGGTGGAGACCCCCGTCGAGCTCGGGATCCTCGGGCAGTTCGGCTGTGACTTTGCCCAGGGCTACCACTGGAGCCGTCCGCTCCCGCCCCCGCAGTTCGAACAGTGGCTGCGCGACTACGTGTCGGACCGCACCCCATGAATGGGGTTGGCCCGGATCATGTGGTCAGCCCGGCATCAATCGACGCGCCCACGCAGCGGGTGGTCGGCGGGGACCTCCACGAGTCGTAGCTCGTTCCCCTGCGGATCGCGTATCCAGAGCTCGACCAGACCCCAGGGCATGGACGTCGGTGGCTGGATCATCTCGACGCCAAGGGCCTCCAGGCGAGAGGCCTCGGCTCCGACGTCGGGTACCTGCAGCCACAGGGTGAGCGGGGGCGAGGATCTGGTCGCCTCCGCAACCTCGAGGAAGCCGCCTCCAAGGAAGTACACGACCCCGCTGACACGACCGTGCCGGCCGTACTCACGGTAGATCCGTAGCCCGAGGGTGCCCTCGTAGAAGTGGCGCAGACCGGCCAGGGTCTCGGTGTGACAGATGACCCGGCTGGAGAGCACTTCGGTCACGATGGGGGAAGCTCGGCCGACGCGGCGGTTGCCTTGGCCACCAGGCCGACTGGTGCCTGCGGTCGGCTTCGGACGATGCCCTCGACCCACGCCACGAGTGACTTGGTGCCGGTCACCGTCCAGCCTTCGCCGGACCGCTCAACGCCGATCGACAAGGCCAGCGTCTTCTTCTTTGCGGTCACGGTGCCGAACGGGATCTGGGCCGACGTGACGACAGCACCATCGCGATGCACGAGGTGCCAGAGACGCCAGTTGGTTGCTGCGAGCATGGTGAGCGTCACCTTCACACCACGGGGTCCGACCGTGTAGCGCTCGCTGTGCGCCAGGTCGATGAGCCTCTCGTTCGGTTCCATTCGCTGGGACAGGTCCGCCAGTGCCTCACCAACCACCTGTCCAACCGCTCTGGCAAGGGCCATCCCGTTGTTCCAGTCACGGTCGCGCCGCGCCCTGCGCTCGTAGCCGTCCTGCACGTGGCGGGCGATTGCCTCGATGTGAGCGCCACCGATGGGCATGGCCCCGGAGCTTCTCACGTCGCCGACCCGGCGGTCTGGGCAAACCGCACGCCCGAAATCGGGCATGATCCGGCGTGATGCTCACCCGAGCCAGGTGGTTCGCCACGTCCTGCTCGAACACGTTCGATGGCTTGCTCGTCCCAGGGTCGGCCGGCCCGGCCCGGCGCCGGTCGTGAATCTCGACGATCTCTCGCGCTGGGGACGCAGCGATGGCCTGCAGATCGTGCTGCTCGCCATCGGTGCGGTCCTCGCCGCCCGCTTCGTGCACTGGCTGGCCGGGCGGTCGGTTCGTCGCCGTCTTCGTGATCCTGCTCCGCCTGCGGGTGCCGGTGACGAGCCCGGTAGCACCGGCAACGGTGGCAGGCGTAGCCATCGGTTTCGGCGCCCAGCGCGTGGTGGGCGATCTACTCTCCGGGTTCTTTCTCCTCTCCGAGGACCAGTACGGCGTGGGAGACCTGGTTCAGATAGCGCAGCCCAACCAGCTGACCGCCACGGGCACGGTCGAAGCCGTAAGCCTGCGCACGACGCGGTTGCGCACCAGCACCGGCGAGTTGGTGGTCATTCCCAATGGCGCCATCCTGCAGGTCGTGAACCGCTCTCGGGACTGGGCCCGAGTCACCGTCGACGTCCCCGTGCAGCTTGAAGCTGACATCGACCGAGCCGCCGAGGCGCTGCGCGAGGTGGGCGCGGAGATGGCCGTCAACGAGGGGTGGTCCGGGCTGCTCCTCGAAGCGCCAACGGTCACCGGCGTGGAGTCGATCGAGGTGGGTTACGCCAACCTGCGGGTCGTGGCCCGCACCCTTCCGGCCAAGGCCCCGGAGGTCAGCCGCGAGCTGCGGCGCCGGGCAATCGGCGCTTTGCGCACTGCGGGCCTCACACCGCCCACTCCGCGCTCATGATCGGTCCGATCCGGGCTCGCCCGTCCACCGTGGCCCTGTCGGTGGCCTTCGTCACCGTGCTCTTCCTCTACCTCGCAGTACGCCCGGCGCCGGTCCCTCGCCCCGTCTACGTCCCGGCAACGCCTGGCCCGGCTCCGGCCCCGACCCAAGTGCCGACGACGGTACCCCGTACGACGTCGACCACTACCGATGAACGGACTCCGCCGACGCCCGGACCGGAGCCGACGACGACCCTCCCTCGCCAGCAGCCGACCATCCAACCGCCGACGTCCACCACGACCCCGAGCCCTTCGTCAACCTCGACAACCCCGCCGGCAACGCCGACGAGCACCACATCGCTGCCATAGCCGGCCAGCCGAGGGACCTTCCTGGGTCAGGAGCCCCTCCCGGAGGCCACAGCTTCCTCGAGCGCCCGGCCTGCCCGCTCCACCTGCCGCCTGACCTCCGCCAGCAAGGTTGCCGCTCTCTCCAGCTCGCCGTTGGCGGCCAACGCCTCCATGCGCCCGCACACGGTCATGGCATCGGTGGCGCCCAGGCCGCCGGCTGTTCCCTTGAGGGTATGGGCCACCTGCCCCAGGGTGGAAGCGTCGCCCTCGGCCAGCGCGCGCTCCAGCGCGGCCAGTTGGGACGGGGTGTCGCGGGCGAAGAGCTCGGTCAGCTCGGGCAGGAGGTCCTGGCCGGAGTACTCGGCCATGGCCCGGAGGCTGGAGAGGTGGTCGGGGTCGAGAACCGGGGCCTGCGGCAGAGCCGACGGAGATGTTCGCAGCTCCGAGAGGGCGGCGGCGCCGGGCAGCCAGCGCGACAGCATCGCAGTGAGGTCGGTGTCGCGAAGGGGCTTGGACAGGTAATCGTCCATGCCCGCGGCGAGGCAGCGCTCTCGATCGCCGACCATGGCTGAGGCGGTGAGGGCGATTATCGGCGTATGCCGCGTGCCGGCTTCGAGGCGGCGGATCTCGGCCGTGGCCTCGAACCCGTCCATCTCGGGCATCTGGCAGTCCATGAGCACGGCGGCATAGGAGCCCTCGCCCATGGCTCTCACCGCGTCCCGGCCGGTGCCGGCGACATCGACCGAGCAGCCCATCTTCTCCAGCATCCGTACGGCGACCTTCTGGTTGACCGGGTTGTCCTCGGCCAAGAGCACGTGGCTTGTTGAGGTCCGCGCCGGGGCCCGGGGCGCGGGTGTGTCGGCGGCCGGCGAAGCTTTGTCCATCACCGTGGCCAGTGAGTCGTACAGCTGGGACTGGCGCACCGGCTTGGTTAGGTGGGCGGCAATGCGCACGTCCGGCTCGTGACGGACCTGCACCCGGTCGGCCGAGGAGGACAGGAGCAGTATGTGGACGTCGGCGATGGCGGGGTCACGGGCGATGGCACGGGCCACCTCCAGCCCGTTGGCGTCAGGCATGTGGTAGTCGAGCAGGACGAAGGTATAGGGGTCCCCCCGCCTGGCTGCTTCCCGCAGCATCGCCAGGCCGCTCAGGCCGCCGTCGGCGCTGCTCACCCGCAATCCCCACGAGCGCACCATCTGTTCCAGGATGGTGCGGTTGGTGGCGTTGTCGTCGACCACCAGCGTCGAGTGGCCGTTCAGCGACCGCGGACCGCTCCCCGAGTCGACGAGCTCGCCGGTTGCTCTGCCGAGCCGGGCGGTGAACCAGAAGGTGCTGCCCCCGCCCGGTTCGCTCTCCACCCCCATGTCACCGCCCATCAATTCCACCAGGCGCTTGCAGATGGCCAGCCCGAGGCCCGTACCCCCGTATCGCCTGGTGGTGGAGGCGTCGGCCTGAGAGAAGCTGGCGAACAGGCCGGACTGGTGCCCGGGCGCGATGCCGATACCGGTGTCGCTCACCCTGAAGCGCACCACCAAGTCGTCGTTTTCGTCTTCGACCAACAGCGTGCTGACCACCACTTCCCCGCTGTCGGTGAACTTCACGGCGTTGCTGAGCAGGTTCACCAGCACCTGGCGGAGCCGTCCCGGGTCACCGCACACTGCCGTCGGCACGTCCGGGTCGATGACCGAGGCCAGCTCCAAGCCCTTGTCGTGGGACCGCTCGGCCAGCAGATCGACCGCCTCCTCGACCACCCGGCGCAAGTTGAAGTCGATGACCTCCAGGTCCATCTTGCCTGCCTCGACCTTGGAGAAGTCGAGGATGTCGTTGATGACGGTGAGCAGAGCCTCGGCCGAGGTCCGGACGGTCTCGGCATACTCCCGCTGCTCGTCCGACAGACCGGTGTCGAGCAGCAGGCTCGCCATGCCGATCACCCCGTTCATCGGGGTGCGGATCTCATGGCTCATGTTGGCCAGGAACTCGCTCTTGGCCTCGCTCGCCGCCTCCGCGTCCCGCTTGGCCGCGGCCAGAGCGTGCTCTGCCTCCTTGCGCTTGGTCACGTCGTTGTTGATCTCCAGGATGGCGTCGGGATTCCCGTCCTCGTCCATGCGGAGCGACCACCGGCTGAAAACCACCATGCGCCTGCCGTCCTTGGCGGTGTGGGTGAGCTCGCCCTCCCAGCGGTGGCGCCGGAGAACGTCGGCCATTACCTGCTCCCGGCCACTCGGGAACTCGGTTGCGAGCAGCGCACGAGCCTCCCGACCCACGGCTTCTTCGCTGGTGAAGCCGTACGCGCGCTCGGCGCCCTTGTTCCAGAGGCGGATCGTTCCCCCCATGTCCAGCATCATGATGTTGTCGTGGGTGAGGTCGAGCAGGTCGGCCTGCTCTCTGAGCACCGCGGCCTGGCGGCGCATGACTTCGTCGGCACGCTTACGCTCACCGATGTCGCGCGCGATGGTGGAGGCCCCCACTATGTGGCCAGCGGCATCGTGGATCGGGGACATGGTCAGGGACACGTCGATGCGCCTGCCGTCCTTGCAGACTCGTACCGTCTCGAATCGCTCCACCCGCTCTCTGCGCCGGATGCGCTCGAAGAGCTTCCCGATCTCGTCCTCGTGGCCGGGGGGCAGGATCATCGTGAGGTCGTGACCTATGGCCTCCTCGGCCGAGTAGCCGTAGAGCTGCTCGGCTGCGGAGTTCCAGGTCACCACCGTGCCGTCCAAGGCTCTTCCCACGATGGCCTCGTCGGCGGAGTCGACGACGGCGGCGAGGTGAGCCACCCGCTCGCTTGCCCTCGAGCGCTCCAGGGCCAAGTCGGCCGTGGCTACCAGTGCGGCCACCAGGATCTGCTCCTCGCTGCCGAAGAACGGCGTGTAGGGGCTCGACCAGACGAGCAGGGACCCGACGGCCAGGGGGAAGGTGAGACTCGCTGGTGCAATGGAGCCCACACCCTGCTCCAGAGAGGCGGACCTGGGGATGGCCGCGGTGTCCGCCTCTTCGGTGCAAGCCACGTGCCGGGCCACCTCTCGCCCGTCGGTGTCGACTATGGCGGTCGCACCGGCGCCCAGGAGGGCTGTGACGTGCTGGAGAAGGTGGCGGTGGACCTCTTCGGTACTGGTGGCTGCTATCAGAGAGCCCAGGCCCTGGCGCACCGCCTCCTCCTCGGAGCGTCGCCACACCGCCTTCACCACCGAAGGCGGACGAAGACCCACGGCGAAGAGGACCGCGCCGAAGGTGGCGAGGAGCTGGATCCCGAGGTCGACGGCGGCGGAGCCCCTCTTCGCCTCTGCGGTCAGGACGAGCACCAGGCTGATGACCACGCAGGCCAAAGCCAGCGTGCGCATGCGGTAACGGGCGACGGCGGGTTGGCGGCGCCCGGCTCGCCACAGCCGCACGGCGACCCACAGGGAGAGGGCCGACCAGTAGACGAGCAGCGCGGTGACGTAGAGCGTGAACCACCCGGGACGGGGTTCACCTTCAGAGGGGATGTGTGGCAAGAGCAGGGTCCACGCCACGAGCAGAGTGGCAAGTCCGGTCACCACCCTCTCCACTGGCCGGGGAGGCCGGCCGAAGGAGGCCGCGAAGCGGAAGAGCAGGTAGGGGAAGCCCAGGAGGGCGGCGACGATGAGCTTGCGCGCCCAGACGAGGCCCAGCCCCTCGGGATCGTCCGGGAGGACCTGGCCGAGCAACATGATGGAGCCGAGGACGCCGAAGGCCAAGCCCGCCCAGCGGGTCGCCTCGTCCCGGTTCTCTCGCCACTGGGCGAAACACCAGACGGCGAGCGCTGACACGACGACTGCATTGACCAGTCGGAGGATCTCCACCACCTGTGCCATGCCGCTCGTCAAGAAGCCCGCTGCCGGGCACGGCTCGCCGAGCGCTGCTCGTAGAGCCGTTGGTCGGCCAGCTCGATGAGCTGGTCGCCGCCAGCAGCGTCTTCGAAGTAGGAGGCTGCGCCCCAGCTGAACGAAGGAGCGCCGATCTCCGTTGCTCGGGCGATGATCCTCCTGACAACGGCTTTGCCGGTGTCGGGAAGGAGGATGACGAACTCGTCGCCTCCTACCCTGTAGGCACGATCGGTCGACCGGATCGAGGCGCAGAGTGCCCGACCAAGTGAGCGAAGCCGCTCGTCGCCGGCGGCATGGCCCTCCTCGTCGTTCACGACCTTGAGACCGTCGAGATCGATGGCAACGACGCTCAGGGCGTGCCGGTAGCGGTCGGCGCGGGAGACCTCGATCTCGAGGTCTCGGTCGAAGGCCCTCCGGTTGAGGAGCCCGGTGAGCGGATCGGTCAGCGCCTGCTGGCGAAGGCTCTCGGCTGCCGCAGCAGCAGCGACGCCGATGGCCCAGTCGATGACCACGTCAAGGCGCGATATCGCCTCCACCAGCTGGCGCCGCCTGGTGTGACCGAGGACGTGAAGTATGTGGCCCCGCAGCGCCTCTCGCAGGCACATCAGCTGACCCACCAACGTCTCAACGGGCATCGGTGTGCTGGCCAATGCGTTGATGGCGTCCTCCAGCTCCGGGTCGGGGTCCCACCGCAGAAGATGAGCTCGATCGACGGCGCAGGCCACCGCGGTCACCACCCGGGTGACCACCTCGCGGTCACCCGCCGGAGGGACGATGGACCGCTGTCGGCACAGCTGCGACCACTCCTCGGTCACCGACGTGGCGTCGGTTCCGAGGAGGGCGGAGTCGATGGCTCGGCGAGGAACCGTCGGCATGGGGGCGAGGCCGAGGCCCCGCACGATGCCACCCATGTCCTTCCTGGGGACCCGCAGGAGCGAAGCCGGCTCTCGTTTGTCGTCGAGGCCGGAGCAGACGACGACCTTGATGCCGGGATGCTCGTCCTCCAGACGCGCCAGTAGCTCGAGGCCGTCGCCGTCGGAGAGCTCACGACCGAGGACCGCACCGTCGAGGCTCTGCTCGAGGTGTCCTCGAGCGTCGGCCAGGGAGGAGGCCTCGAGGACGTGGGCGCCTTCGAGCTCGAGGCTGAGGCGCATCAGACGGCGGGTCGTGGGATCGTCCTCGACCAAGAGGATGCGAGTGACCCCCCCGGCCGGTTCGACGGGATTGGCCGGGGCCCGGCGGGCGTTGGCCACGTGGACCCGGTCGACCGACTCCGGGTGTCCCAGCAGGAAGCCCTGGCCGAGCTCGACGCCGAGTGCCTGGAGCATCCGGAGCTCGGAATCCGACTCGATCCCCTCGGCGATTAGACGGCAGCCAGAGGTATGGGCGAAGTGCCCGAGGCCGGCCACCAGGGACTGGCGGGCGGGGTCCGAATCGATGCCGGACACCCACGACCGGTCGAGCTTCACGAAGTCCGGTTCGAGGGCGAGGACGTGACGCAGGCTGGAGAAGCCAGACCCGGCGTCGTCCACGCAGATCCAAGGCTCCGGCAGAGGGTCCAGCGCTTCCCGCAGCGCCTGGTAGTCGTGCACAGGGTCGTGCTCGGACAGCTCGATGACCAGCGGGCGATCGCAGGTGCCCAGAAGCTCGCGCAGGTCAGCGCCGGCCATGGCCAGCGCCGGTGAGACGTTGACGCTTAGGAAGCTGCCCGCAGGCAGAGCACTGGCGTCGGCCAGGGCAGCCCTCATGGTGGCCAGCTCCAGGGCGATTCCGAGGTCCACGGAAGCGGCTTCGGCAAAGCGCAGGTCAGGCCGAGTGCCGTCACTGAAGCGGGTGAGGGCCTCGTAGCCCACTTCCTCCCCATCGCTCAGGCGCACGATGGCCTGGAAGACGGGCCTGAACTTGCAGGCTCGGAGCACGTGCTCCACGGTGGCCCTGTGGTCGTCGACTTCGCGATTGTGCAGCGCCAAGCCCAACAAGCCCGCCGCCACGTCGGCGAAGGCAATGGCCTCCGACAGGACCCGGGCGACGTCGTCGGCGGTGGCTCGGCCCTCGGGAGGATCCGCGCCCAGGACCAGGAGAGCGACCACCTTGCCCCGTACGTGGACGGGTGCACAGGCCAGGGTTCCCGTACCGGACGAAGGGCCCTGGTCCAGGGCTGTTGCCGAGTCCTCGGCCGAGTGCTCGATCCATGGTCCGTGGGTGGTCTTGGCCGTGAGGTAGGCCGCCAGGGACTTGGGCAGCGGCTTGCCCACCTCGAGGTTCCACCGGTTGAACTCGCGAGCGGCCAGCGGCGTGACCGCACCGTTGGCCGACGAGGCGAGCAGGGCCACGCCGGAGAGGTGTCCCAGTGCCTGCAGCTCGTGGCATATGAGGTCTGCAGTCGCTTCCGGACTGGCGCCGGGCGCCATCCGGGACATGGCGTTGGTGATGGCCGCCCGCTGCCGGAGGTGAGAGTCGACCACCACCTTCCACGCCTGCTGCACCCGTAGCTGGGCCGACACCCGAGCAACCAGCTCGTCGGGTTTGAAGGGCTTGACGACGTAGTCGTTGGCGCCCGCCTCCAGCCCGCGGACACGATCGCCTATCTCGTCCTCGGCAGTGACGAGGATCACGGGCAGCGTGAGACCTTCGCCTCTGTCCCGAATCGCCTCGAGCACGTCCAGACCGCTCATGCCGGGCATGCGAACGTCGAGCAGGACAGCCGCGAAGTGGCTCGTTGCGATGAGGTCGAGGGCTCGCTGGCCGTTGCTGGCCTCCACCGTCTTGAACCCGGCCCCGGCCAGGCTCGCCGTGATCAGGCGCCGGCTGCTACGGGAGTCGTCTACGACGAGGATGGGCGCGAAGTCAGCGGTCCTGGAATCGCCGTTGTCGCTCATCGCTGGCCTGCCCCTCTGATGCTCAGGACTAGGACTAGTCCTGAGCCGCGTTCTCGGCCTCGCACGGGCAGTGCTTGAGCGATTGTCTCCCAACCACGGCCCTGGCCAGTCCGGCTGCTCAGCGACCAGTCTTGGGAGTGCTCTCGCGTTCCTCGAGCGCTACCGAAGCTCGAAGCTCTTCGATGTGCCGCGAATCCACGTCCTGCTTCTCCAGGAAGTCGGCCAGAGCCTCGGCCATCGTGTTGAGCTTGCGCTGCACGGCCTGGTCGCTTCGCCGCTGCTCGTTCTCCAGCAGCGCCACCATCAGCACCGTGAGGGCGACGGCCGGGAGGTTGAGCACGTTCGTCCAGCCTGACGAGAAACCGAAGACCAACGTCAGGCCCAGCCAGAGCACGATGTAAAGGGCGGCGAACACGAAGAACGGACCGTGGGAGATGATGCCGGTCGCCCGGTCGGCGAAGTGGTCGAACCAGGAACGTTCCGGGCCGACCTGGGTGGCTGCGTGGTTGGAGTCGTCGTTGTCGTCGTCAGGCAAGGGCTGCGCACCTATCCGTCTCGGCAGTCGGTGACCCGTCGGGTCAAGCCTGCCATCGCGCCGGCCTTGCGACGTGACACCGGCGCTTCGACCGGCGACGATCGGGGAAGGGAGAGGGGATGAAGGACACAGCCCCGGCCGGCACCTACGTCAATCCCACCGGTGACTTCGCCCCGGGACACCAACTACATCACGACACGCATCACCGCCGACGGGCGCGACGGCTACCCAGTGGGGCCGGGCAGGTACCGCCTCGTGGTGAGCCGGGCCTGCCCGTGGGCCAGCCGAGCCATCACCGTGCGCCGCCTCCTCGGCCTCGAACCGGTCCTTTCCATGGCGGTGGCCGGTCCCACCCACGACGAGCGGAGCTGGACCTTCGACCTGGACCCGGGCGGGCGGGACCCGGTGCTCGGTATAGAGCGTCTACAAGAGGCATACTTCGCCCAGGATCCCCGGATACGAGCGGGGCATCACCGTGCCGGCCATCGTGGACGTGCCCACGGGCAAGGTGGTCACCAACGACTATCCGCAGATCACGCTGGACCTGTCCACCGAGTGGAAGGCTCATCACCGGCCCGGTGCGCCGGACCTCTACCCCGAGGACCGGCGGGAGGAGATCGACGAGGTCGGCGAGCTGGTGTACGCCGACGTGAACAACGGCGTCTACCGCTGCGGCTTTGCCGGACGCCAGGACGACTACGCCAAGGCCTACCGCCGCCTCTTCGACCGCCTCGACTGGCTGTCGGAGCGACTGGAGCGGCAGCGGTACCTGGTCGGCGGCACCATCACCGAGGCAGACGTGCGGCTGTTCACGACGCTGGTCCGCTTCGACCCCGTCTACCACGGGCACTTCAAGTGCAACCGGCACAAGCTCTCCGAGCTCCCGGTCCTCTGGGCCTACGCCCGTGACCTGTTCCAGACACCGGGGTTCGGCGACACCGTCGACTTCGACCACATCAAGCGGCACTACTACGTGGTCCACACGGACATCAACCCGACCCGCGTGGTGCCAGCGGGGCCCGAGCTGAGCGGCTGGCTCACCGCTCACGGCCGGG
>JADDQT010000409.1 GCA_016781225.1 Actinomycetota bacterium | reverse complement strand
CCATGCCCGCCACTCGTGGTCGCGATCGCTCGGCACCCGCGGCCAGCCGGCGGAGGGCCTGGGCAGCCTGGCTGTACGTCTTGCACTCCAGGAGGCGAGCCAGGAGGACGTCACGCTTCGAGCACAGCTCGATCTCCTCTTCCAGCTCCACCGAGGCCGGAGCCGGCAGGAGGCGGCGCACCTTGAGCTCGACCAGCACCGCGGCCATGAGGAGGAACTCGGTGGCTGCCTCCAGCTCGAGCTGGTGGAGGTCTTCGAGATGGGCTAGGTAGGCGTCGACGATGGTGGTGATGGAGACCTCGTACAGGTCCACCTGCTCCTCGACGACCAGTTTGAGGAGCAGGTCGAGGGGCCCCTCGAAGACAGGGGTGCTCACCTCATGGGGCATATGGGCTGAGGATACCGAGGGGCCGGCGTAGGGCGGCGCATACCATCGGGAGATGTCCAGAGTGCTGTCGGGGATACAGCCGACGGGGGGCATCCACCTTGGGAACTACGTCGGCGCCATCCGTCAGTACGTGGCCGACCAGTACGTCCACGACGCCTTCTACTGCGTCGTGGACCTCCACGCCCTCACCGTGCCCCGCGACCCGGCCGATCTGCGGGCCAAGACGATGGAGACGGCGCAGGTACTGCTGGCGGCGGGGCTCGATCCCGACGTGTGCACGCTGTTCGTGCAGAGCCACGTGCACGAGCACACCGAGCTGGCCTGGCTCCTGGAGTGCACCGCCAGCGTGGGGGAGCTGCGGCGCATGACCCAGTTCAAGGACAAGGCGGCCCGGGGCGGGGAGGAGTCGGCGGGGGTCGGGCTGTTCACCTACCCCGTCCTCATGGCCGCCGACATCCTCATCTACGACGCCGACCGTGTGCCGGTGGGCGACGACCAGCGCCAGCACCTCGAGTTCACCCGGGACCTGGCGGCCCGCTTCAACAGCCGCTACGGCCCGGTGTTCAAGGTCCCGGCCGCGGCCATCCCCAAGGTGGGTGCCAGGATCATGGACCTGCAGACGCCTACGGCCAAGATGTCGAAGTCGGCGCTGTCTCCCCAGGGCACGGCGCTGGTCCTCGAGCCTCCCGAGGTGCTGACCCGCAAGATCAAGCGGGCCGTCACCGACACCGGTACCGAGGTGCGCTACGACCCCGTGACCAAGCCGGGCGTGTCCAACCTCCTCGAGCTGCTGGCCGTGGCGACAGGCCGCGGCCCCGAGGAGGTGGCCACCGGGTACACCCAGTACGGACCGCTGAAGGCCGACACCGCGGCGGCCGTCATCGAACTTCTTCGCCCGGTGCAGGAGCGATACCGGGAGTTGGCGGGTGATCCCGGGGGAACGGCGGCGCTGCTCGAGAAGGGCGCGGCCAAGGCCCGGGCGGTGGCCAGTGTCACCCTGGCCAGGGCCAAGGAGGCCGCCGGCCTGCTCGCTCCGCGTTAGCGA
>JADDQT010000159.1 GCA_016781225.1 Actinomycetota bacterium | reverse complement strand
TGCGTCCAGCAGCTCGGGCGCCATGACAACGAGGAGGTTGTGATGACGTAACCGAGCGACAAGCTGAGGTCAGCCAGCCGGTGCGAGTCCGGCCCGGGGAGACGCCAAGGTCCCCGGTAGCAAGGCCCCCGTGCGTGGCCGAGAGGCCGGGTGCGAAGCGGGGCGGAGCAAGTGAGCAGTCCGCAACATGAAGTGAAGCCTGCAGCGTCGTTACGCCGGTCCGCGGTTGAGCGGACGAGGAGGAGCCGAGCCTGTTCCCTAAGGGCGAAGGCCACGGAAGGCACCAGGGATCTTGGAGCGGGTGCCGAAGAACCTCCCGGCGCAGGGGGCGTGGAATGTTCACAAGGTTGTCCTCGGAACTGGAGAGATCCTCCTCGGCCCCGGGTCTGCGGCCCGGGAAGCAGCTCTGCCTATAACCGGTGGTCCCGGGAAGTGGCAGGTGGCCGAGAGGAAGTCGGAGGGGGCCGTAGTAGTGACGACGGCCGGGACAACACAACCCGGTCCGAGCGAAGGGCCCCTGCTTCACCGGTGCACGACAAGGAGCGGAGGGGCCTGATGAGTGCCGAGCGATCGGCTAGATCCGTCAGCGACGCCACCGGCGTCGACCGCGTTCGAGCCCTCCAACGCGTGCTGTATCGCAGTGCCAAGCAGCAACCCCACCGGCGCTTTCACGCCCTCTATGACAAGGTCGCCCGCAGCGACGTCCTGTGGAGGGCATGGGCCGAGGTGGCGGCCAACCAGGGCGCCCCCGGAGTCGACGGCGTGAGCATCGCGTCGATCGCCGACGGTGGCGTGGAGGAGGTGCGGGCCTTCCTCGACGGCCTCGCCCAGCGGCTTCGGGACAAGACCTATCGCCCCCGGCCGCTGCGACGAGTCCACATCCCCAAGCCGGGAAAGCCGGGCATGACCCGGCCACTCGGCATCCCGACCGTGGCCGACCGTGTGGTCATGACGGCGGCCAAGATCGTCCTCGAGCCGATCTTCGAGGCCGACTTCTCCCCGGTGAGCTTCGGGTTCCGCCCGAAGCGCTCCGCCCACCAGGCGCTCGAAGCGATCCGGGAGGCGGCCAACCGGGGGGCCGACTGGGTGCTCGACGCCGACATCAAGGCGTGCTTCGACGAGATCGACCACCACGCCCTGATGGGCCAGGTCGAACGCCGGGTTGTTGACGGTGAGATGTTGAAGCTGCTGCGGTGCTGGCTTCGAGCCGGGGTGTTCGAGGGTGGACTCGTCTCCGATTCGGAGACGGGAACCCCGCAGGGCTCGCCCATTTCCCCCTTGCTGGCCAACATCGCCCTTCACGTGCTCGATCAGGCGTGGGCGGCGATGGCCGGTCTGGGGACGCTGGTCCGCTACGCGGATGACTTCGTGGTCCTCGCCACCAGCCGGCACCGAGCCGAAGAGGCCCGTCGTCGGGTCGAGGCGGTGCTAATCGGACTCGGGTTGCGCCTGCATCCCGACAAGACCCGCATCGTGTTCCTCGGCGGGGGAGAGGACGGCTTCGACTTCTTGGGCTTCCACCACCGGAAGACCCCGTCGAAGTTCGGGGATCGCCGCTATCTGTCGAAGTGGCCGTCGACACGGGCCATGGCCTCGGTTCGGGCCAAGGTCCGTGACCATACCGACCGCCGCTTTGCCAGCCGCGACCTGCACGCAGTGGTCGCTGACCTCAATCCCGTGTTGCGGGGTTGGGGGGCGTACTTCCGCTATGGAAACTCCAACCGGAAGTTCGCTGCCATCGACAGCTTCGTGCACTGGCGGATGGCCAAGCTGGCCAGCGTCAAGTACGCCACCCGAGGACGCCTCCGGGTCAGCCGGTTCAACCATGGCTGGCTGACCGGGCTTGGCGTCTACCGGCTCACCGGAA
This sequence comes from Actinomycetota bacterium, assembly GCA_016781225.1. Lineage (GTDB taxonomy): Bacteria > Actinomycetota > Acidimicrobiia > Acidimicrobiales > YB1-3. The sequence goes on along the minus strand of JADDQT010000159.1, from coordinate 3,512 downwards.
GCGTCCGGCGATGGAGAACTGTGCATGCCTGACGATGAACGGTGTCGGAGAGCCGTGTGCGGGAGAACCGCACGCACGGTTCGATAGGGGGCCGCTGGGGAGATCATCCGAGCTGGACGAACGCCACGATGGGCGAGAAAGCGCAAGCCCCGCGCCCGGCACCAGCAGGAGCATCAAACCAGCGGCCTACCTCACCGGGTGCCGCGAGCTGCGATCGAGTAGCTTCCGGGACACCGAGAGCGGAGCCAGCGCCGACGGAGGCGCAAGCACGAAGGTCTGGCATCGGATTGCGCTCGTAAGTCGCCCGGTGCCGTGTCCCGACCCGTTGGCGTCCACGGCGGCTGGCGACTGGGCCCTCCCGGCCAAGGCCGAGCATGATGGGCAATCAGGTAGCCGGGAGTGGTAACCACCGGCGGCAGGGAGGGATGAATGGGCCAGCTCATCCAGTTGATCGGTGCGGCGCTGATCCTGACGGCGTTCGTGCTTGCTCAGATCAAGCGGCTGGAGCCGTCGTCGGCCGCCTACCTCACGCTCAACTTGCTCGGCGGCCTGATCCTCGCGTCGGTCGCCGCCGTCGATCTGGACCTCGGCTTCCTCGTGCTGGAGTCGGTGTGGGCCGCCGTATCCGCTGCCGGGCTCGTCCGCTTGGTGCAAGCGGGCCGCCAAGCCGCTAAGGCAACCCATCAGGGCAAGGCGGAGTGATCCGGCGTCAAGGCTCCGAGGCGGGTGCTTCCCGCATGCAGCCGACCCTGCAGTTGGGACGCGGGAAGCGGGACCAGGGGAGCCGCTGCTGAGGACCCGCTGGCCGCTTTGCGATCCCTGAAGGCGTCGCAACCCCTCGTGCCTGACAGAGTGGTAGCCATGGCCGGCGTCGTCGAGAAGATCAAAGCCCAGAGCAGTGAGGAACGGACGGGCGCGCTGATCGAGGTCCTGGACGCCGCCTTCGGCGATCTGGTCGCAGCCGAGCCCCACGCCTACCGGCGGAAGTACCGCAAGATGGCCGCCGACCCGTTCAAGTTCTATCGGGGCTCGGCACCCTTGTTCTACGCCGACGTGGCCGAGGACGACGATCCGTGGGCCGACGAGCGCACCAGCCGGGTGTGGATACAAGGCGACCTGCACGCCGAGAACTTCGGCACCTACATGGACAGCGCCGGCATCCTGGTCTTCGACGTGAACGACTTCGACGAGGCCTACCTGGGCCACTTCACATGGGACTTGAAGCGGCTGGCCGCCAGCCTGGCCCTCATCGCCTTCGCCAAGGCCCTGTCCGACGACACGGTCCGGGACATGATCACCGCCTTCGTCACCTCCTACGCCGAGCAGGTGCGGTCGTTCGCCGGGGAGGACGCCGACCGGTCCTTCCGGCTCACGCTCGAGACCACCCACGGGGCGCTGCACGACGTTCTCCTCGAGGCCCGCCTGGCCTCTCGCCTCGAGCTCCTCCAACGGCTCACCACCGTCGAGGACCATGACCGCCGCTTTGCCGACGGCTCGGGCGTCCGACGCCTCGACGACGCCGAGCGGGAGGAGGTGGAGGCGGCCTACGGCGAGTACCTGGAGACCATCCCCGAGCGCAAGCGCCACCACAGCATCAGCTACCGGGTGAAGGATGTCGTGGGCCGCATGGCGCCGGCATCGGCAGCGCCGGGCTTCCGGCCTACAACCTGCTGATAGAAGGCAACACCCAGGCGCTGCAGGACGACGTGGTGCTCACCATGAAGCAGGCCAAGGTCCCGGCTCCGAGCCAGGTGGTCCCCGACGAGAGAGTGGGCGGCTACTTCGAGCATCAGGGCCACCGCACGGCCCTGTCCCAGCGGGCCCTGCAGGCCAATGCCGATCCCTGGCTCGGATGGTGCACGCTGGGCGGCTCGGGCCAGGTGGTGCAGGAGATGTCGCCGTACCAAGCCGACCTGGACTGGGACGACGTCCAGGAGCCCGACGAGATCCTGCCTCTGCTGACGGACCTCGGGCGGGCCACGGCCAAGGTGCACTGCGTATCCGACGCCGACAGCGACCAGGACCTGGTCCGTTTCCAGACCGAGGAAGTCATCGCCGGCGCTATCGGGGAGGACACCGAGGGCTTGGCCCGAAGCATCGCCGACTTCGGTCTGGGTTACGGAGAGGCCATCCGGGAGGACCACCAGCTGTTCGTGGACGCCTTCCGCAACGGCCGCATCCCCGGTATGGAGCAGGAGTAGACTCAGCCGCGGGGGGTCAGGCGCTCAGCGCGTCACCCGCTACCGCCTCAGCTGACGTTCCCGGCCGGGCTCTCAACGTCGAGCGAGGCAGTGCGTCCGGCGACGGGAGCGCCGCGTATGCCAACCCGGCGATATGGGGCGGTCAGTGCCGTCGCACGACGTAGTCCGGGTCGATGCCATAAAGGTCCACTATCAAGAGGTCACGAATTTGCTCGGGCACGCGTGACGCTGCTGGAACGAGCTTTTCCGGAAGGACAACCGCATATCGGGTCCCAGGCTGGTCTGCCGTGCGCCGGAGCAATTGGCCGTACATGGTGTCCACATCGAGGCCCGGCGACGTCGTCACGCCCTTCGCCTCCGCAATCAAGCGTTCGTCGTCTCGAACTGCCACCACGTCCGCCCCTGCGACTTCGGTCTCTAATCCTTGCTCGGCTTGCTGCCGAGAAGCTGGACACCGAGGAGGTCGCCCAACGCTCGCCTCGCTGTTCGGAATGTCGAAGGCGTGTGAGTAAGCGGAATGGCGGCAGCTCATAGATCAACTGGCCGTCTCGGCCCGGCGGTTGGGGGCACCTGGTCGCCACGGACTCACCGTTCCCCCAGTGGACGAAGCTAACTCTCGCGCTGGACGAGCAGTCGAGGGATCTGCCCCCAGGACTCCCGTGAGCCGCGGTAATTGCACGCCGGAGGCGCGGCGGAGGCAACCGGTAGGAAGGGATGCCCCGTCCACTCGAGTCGCCGGCCCGCCTTTGCCCCGAGGGCGACGACGGCGCGACCGGGAAGTACATCGAGTTGCGCCTTGAGATAGTCCTTCGCGCACCGGCGCGCAGACCGAGTCGGGACGCTTCCGCTCTCGGTTGCCGTGAGCACAGGTAGGCGTCAACAAGCCAAGCCCGGCGAAGTTGTTGTGCGAAGGGCATGCCTGGAAAGCAGCGGTCGAGAATGGACCTGACATTTCGGTGGAAGAGGTCCTTGCCGTTTGCATAGGAGTCATAGGCGTGCCGGCAGGCTGCCTCGAGAATCGCCTGGGGTGGACCCACTGGATACCGCTCGGTGGGGTGGGGGTCACCGGGCTCGGCCGTGACGAGGACAAGCTGCACGTCGGCGATGGTGCTGAGTGCTCCCACGAATCCGCGAGGAACATGGCCGCGCTCGGGGTCCCAGCGGGCAATCCCACGGCAATCCGCGTCGAAGTTCGGACAAGGGTCCATGGCCCGCTGAAGGACGACGGCTATCTCCGGGCATGGCAGAAAAGCCGTTGGGGCAGCCATGCGGGTTCAGGCGGTTTTACATCCGGATGATGTCACTCCTACT
>JADDQT010000158.1 GCA_016781225.1 Actinomycetota bacterium | reverse complement strand
ACAGCGCGCCGTGATCGACGACGAGGCCCCGGCTGACATCGTGAGTGGCACGCAGCCGCGCCTGGCCGGGGAGCTGGAGCCCAACGGCCTGCCTGGCGCTGACCTGGCGGGCGAGTCATCCGAGCTGCTGCGCCAGCTCGTCATCACCTATTCGGGGCGACTCCCCGAGGATGTGGCCAGTGCCCAACTGACCCGTCTGGACGAGGCCGGACTGGGCGAGGTGCACTTCGCCTGGGCCGGTGAGCCCGAGCCGGGCCGCCCTCATTACTACCGGGTCCAGGGCCCTCGCCTCCTAGTGGAGCTGGACAACACCCAGGACGGGGCCAACCACGTTCACACGGTGATGCGTGACCCCGAGGACGACTTCGGCCACGACCTTCTGCTCGCCCACCGCCAAGCCCACCACGATGACGGGGACAGCGCCGGGCCGAAGACCAGGGACTAGCTGTGGGGAAGGAGACGACTCCTCGCGGACGGTTGGCGAACTCCTTGGGTGGGTCACGCCATAGGCCAGGCCCTCGGCCAGGCCTGTGAGGTTCTCGCCGAGCAAGACTGGAGGAGGCGAGGAGAGGAGCAGTGCGCGGTGCCTCATGTGACCGAGACGCAGCTACCCGGTGTCGGGGTACGCCACGACCTCACGACGGCGCGCGGCGAACGAGTGGGTGTGGTGTTGCATCGCAGCGGTCGCCGAGAGCTGCTCGTCTACGGCCACGACGATCCCGACGCGTGCCGTACTGCCCTTCACCTGAGCCCCGACGAAAGTCGGACGCTGGCCGAGCTTCTCGGCGCCACCCAGGTGAGTGAGGTGCTTGCGACGGTGCAGCAGCGCCTCGAGGGGGTCGGCCTTGACTGGGTCACCATCCCAGTCGGGTCGCCCTTCGCGGGGTCGACCATCCGCCGCGGCCAGTTCCGCACGCAAACCGGCGTGTCCATAGTCGCCGTGATCAGGGGCGACACCACCATCCCTGCCCCAGGCCCTGACTTCGAGCTCCGGGCCGACGACGTCGCCGTCGCCGTGGGCACGCCCGAAGGACTCTCCCACTTCGCCGACCTGTTGGGGGCGTGACCCTTCGGCTGGCCGCGGCCGGTGGCGATGCCGCTCTGGCCTTCATCGAGCTGGGCGCGGTGGCGATCGCCTTGGCGGTGCTGGCCCGGCTTGCGGGTCGGTGGGGCCTCACGGCCATCCCCTTCTACCTTCTTGCCGGCCTGGCCGTCGGCGAAGGCGGCTTGGCGCCCCTCGACGTCAGTGCTGACTTCATCTCGCTGGCCGGCGACATCGGTGTCCTGCTGCTCCTGCTGACGCTCGGCCTCGAATACACCTCAGACGAGTTACGCCAAGGGCTGAGGACGGGTGTGGCGCCCGGCCTGGTCGACGCCTCCGCCAACTTCATTCCTGGTTTGCTCGCCGGTGTCCTGTTGGGCTGGGAGGTCGAGGCGGCACTCCTGCTGGGCGGTGTGTGCTGGGTCAGCTCGTCGGGGGTGATCGCCAAGGTGCTCAGTGACTTGGACCGCCTCGGCAATCGGGAGACCCCGGCGATCCTCAATCTGCTGGTGATCGAGGATCTGGCCATGGCGGCGTTCCTTCCGGTCATGGCCGCCCTGCTGGCCGGTACCGGTGTGGGCGATGCTGCCCTCACCGTTGCCATCTCGCTGGTTGCCGTCGCCCTCATACTCACCCTGGCATTGCGCTGGGGCCAGGGGCTCAGCAGCCTCCTCGCCCGCGGGTCAGACGAGGCGCTCCTGCTGTCGCTCTTCGGCCTCACCTCCTCGTCGGCGGTCTGGCCGAACAGCTCCAGGTCTCGGCCGCCATCGGTGCGTTCCTCATCGGACTCGCCCTCTCCGGCTCCGTCCAGGCCCGCGCCGGAGCGCTCATCGAGCCGTTACGCGACCTGTTCGCGGCCACCTTCTTCCTCTTCTTCTCCTTCCAGATCAGTCCTGGCTCGCTGGTCGACGTCGCCGTCCCCGCCCTGTTGCTCGCTGCGGTCACTGGCACCACGAAGATGGCCACCGGTTGGTTCGCCGCCCGCCGGATGGGGGTAGCCGTGCACGGCCGCCTGCGAGCCGGAACAGCACTCATCGCCCGCGGCGAGTTCTCGATCGTCGTGGCCAGCCTCGGAGTCGCAGCGGCGGACGGAGAAGAACTTCGTGCCCTGGCCGCCGGTTACGTCCTCCTCACCGCCACGGCTGCCACTTTGCTGACCAAGCATGCAGAGCGCCTTGCCCTAGCCGTGATCTTTCACGGGTCTGAGGCCGCCGAAGACTGACCATCCGCGAAAGTGCCCGCCGGACAAGGGATTGTGACGTTGTCGAAGCGTCGAAGTCCCGAGTCAGGAGGGCACTCGCAAGGTGAACGGTAGCCGAGCTGTCGAGCAGGTTCGTGTGACCCCCGGTGACACGCAGGTCGTCTCCCAAGTGGGGCTGCATCTCCTCGGGAAACTGGCCGATGCCAGTGGGCTTACTTGTGCCTATTCCTCCGCTGTGCCCATCACTGGAGAGCGGGCCCCGATGCACGACCGTGGCCGGGTGCTGGCTCACCTGGCGGTGATGCTGGCCGGCGGCGGTGACTGCATCTCCGACCTGGCCGCTCTTCGGGATCAGCCCGATCTCTTCGGCGAGGTGGCCTCGGGCCCGACGGCGGGGCGAGTGCTGCACGGGATCGACACGGCCGTGCTTGCCGCCATGCGCACCGCCCGGGCCGAAGCGAGGGCCAAGGTGTGGTCGGCGGGCGGGGCACCGGAGGAGATCATCTTCGACATCGACGCCGCCTTGGTCGAGATCCACTCCGAGAACAAAGAGGGCGCCACCTCTCACTACAAGAGCGGCTTCGGGTTCCAGCCCATGTTCTGCTTCCTCGACGCCACCGGTGAGGCCATGGCCGGCCTCTTGCGAGCCGGCAACGCAGCCGCCAACTCCGGTGCCGATCAGCTGGCGGTGGTGGACTTGGCCATAGCCCAGCTCCCCGACGCCCATGGCGCCGAACACCGTGCCGGCGATGACCCCGGCCAGGTGAACCATCCCATCTTGGTGCGCGCCGACAGCGCCGGTGCGGTGCACGAGCTCATCGACGGCTTGGTGGCGCGCAACGTGGAGTTCTCCGTCGGAGGGCGGGTAAATGACTGCTTGGACAAGGCCATCCGGGCTGTTCCCGCCAAGGCGTGGCGCAAGGCGGTGGGACATAACGGTGAGGAGCGCCACGCCGGTGAGGTGGCTGAGCTCGACGTGGTGCTCAGCGGTTGGCCCGACGGCACCCGGACCATCTGTCGGCGTGAGAAGCCTCACCCCGGGGCCCAGTTGAAGCTGTGGGACCACGACGGCTACCGCCACCAGGTGGTGCTCACCAACTCGGCCGGCGATGCCTTGGTCCTCGAGGCCCGCCACCGGGCCCATGCCCGGGTGGAGAACTCCATCAAGGCGCTGCGTGACACGGGCCTTGATCGCATGCCCTTTACGGCCTTCGCCGCCAACGCCGCTTGGTTGGATCTCGTGCTCGCTGGCGCCGACCTGCTCGCCTGGCTGCGGATGCGATGCCTCGACGGGGCACTGGCACAGGCCACGCCCAAGACGCTTCGCTATCGCCTGTTGCATGGCGCCGCCCGCCTCCTGCGCCGGGCCCGGATCGTCGTGCTTCGCCTGCCCGAGCGCTGGCCTTGGGCGGCGGAGCTGGCAACCGCCTACCGGCGCGTCGCCCTCATCGACACCTGACCTCCGCCGAGCGACCCGGCCACCTCCACAGCGCCCCATCCCCCTGGCCAAGCGCGCCTCGACGCCCCGAATCGTGGTCCCACGACACCGGTGATGACCGCCGAATGCCGTCTGGCGTTCCAGCCGGAACGTCATATGACCTCAGGCGCTCCGCTTGGCAGCCTCAAAGAGGCGCCCTCTCGCTGAAGGACTTCTCGTGAAGGATCGCGGCTAGCTCGATGATCAGGAGCAAGCTCCTCACGTCCCGCTCCTCGCCTGCCCCGCATCTCAGAGGAGCTACTGGTCCGTGTGAGGATGGGGCGTCGATGCTGGCACGAGGCTCATCGCGTGGAGCCGCCCGCAGCAGTGAACGAGCGAAGACCGGCCAAGGCCTCAGTGCCTGACACCATGACATGACAGCGCCCCGCACGAACGTGCCGGGCGCTGCTTCGCTAGGGGGTCAGCGGAGTGTTAGGGGCGGTAGCCGGACCCCGGGTTGCTGTCAGCCGTCGGGGTGGTCGAGGGCTGCTGACTGGGGGCGCTCTCCCTATAGGAAGTGCCGGGGTTGTTGCTCGCCGTGGGGTGTGAATTGCTTCGTCTAGCAACCAGCCGCTGGCGTCGGCCGACGTCGACTGATGCCAAGTCCTCATGAGGCCGACTGCTCTCGAGTACTTCGCGCACGAACTGGCGAGGGCTGCTCACCTTGAAGCCCCAGCCGCTGACGGTGAGTAGGGCCTGGTCTCCGGTGACGACGTGCGTGGCATCAGCGGCGTCGGCAAGTACGAGGAGGTAGTCGTCACCAGGATCGGGGGCCAGACCCGGACTCGCCGGCGGGTCGTCGAGGCCCGTCGACGCGCTTCGGACGAAGTCAATGAACAGCGCGATGTCCTCGTCGTGGATCTCGTTCGAGAATTTTGGTCGCCGGAGCACTCGCTCGAGCTCGCCGATGAGCGCCGGGCACACGACCGACTGGAAGCTGCCAGCTTCGAGTGCCCTCATCATCTCGTCCTGGAGCTCCCCGGCTCGACAGAAGAGCCGAGATGAAGACCCCCGGATTGATCACCGCCGGGCAGCGGGGGAACACCCGGCGTCACCCGCTGGCTCGTGCGCCTCTCAGTTCCTCGTAAGCGACACGAAGCGCCTCGTCCTCGTCAAGGTCGCGCTTCTGGACTCGGCGCATGGCGGTGAGGCCCATGTGTCGGACGAGGGCCCGCTCGACAACCGCCTCTACCGGTTCACCCGTCTCTTCGGCCGGGGCCTCTGCCCGAGCAAGGACCTCGGCATCGAGGTTCAACGTGGTCGCCCGGCGCGCCATCACTCCATTGTGCCGTGCTCGGGTGCACGACCGGGCCAAGGTCAAGCCCGTCGAGAACCCTACCGAGCACGTCAGCCGCCCCCACGGTCCGACTCCTGGAGAAAGCGCGACACGCCGTCGGGTCGCCACGGACTCGACCGCCGGCCTCGTACGAGAGGACCCGATTGACAAGCGTGGAGAAGCAAGTACTGGACTCGGGCCAGACAGCGTCCGAGGAAGGCGATAACGGCATCCGCCGACTCGGGATTTCGTGGTGGGCGCTGAGGGACTCGAACCCCCGACCCCCTCCTTGTAAGAGCGCTCCGAGCACTGCAGCGCATTTCGTCGAGAAGCGTTTTCCCTGCTCAGGTGCGGTTTCCGCTGTTGTGCCATGTCGTCGCCTGCACCCAGATGCGGCCCGTTGATTGACAATCGGTTGGTTGCAGGGCGAAGAGATGACACGCGTGTAATTCGACCCTGAT
>JADDQT010000157.1:1184-5415 GCA_016781225.1 Actinomycetota bacterium | reverse complement strand
GGTACGGGCGAACCCCCTGGCCGACGCCCTCGGCCTGGAGCAGGGGCCGGGCGGGCGAGCGATCGTCAGCGACGACCTCAGCGTGCCAGGCCGTCCCGAGGTCTTCGTCATCGGAGACATGGCCGCGGCACCCAGGCCCGACGGCGGGTTCCATCCCCAGATGGCGCCCGAGGCCATACAGCAAGGTCGTCACGCCGCCGAACAGATCCGCCGTCAGTGCAGGGGGGAGCCGAGGACCGCATTCCGGGCCCGAGCGGAGGCCCTGGCCGTCACCATGGGGCGCAACGACGCCATAGCGGAGCTGGCATCGGGACTCCGGTTCGGGGGAAGGGTTGCCTGGCTGCTGTGGCTGCGGCTCCACCTGGCCCGCATCGTCCAGTTCCGCAACCGCCTACAGGTGGGGATCGAGTGGGCCTGGAGCTATGCCACCTACGACCGGGCAGCCCGCCTGATCGAGGAACCCTCCGAGGAGTGGTGGTAGCCATGCGACGTGATCCGCACGCCGCCGATCGAGTGATGCTGGGATCGGGCCGGTTCAAAGGACCGCCCACGGACGGCACCGTGGAGATCGGCTACGAGATCGCTCCCTCGTACCGAGGCCGGGGGCTTGGCACCGAGGCGGCCGCCGGTCTGGTGGTGTTCGGCTTCGACCCGAGGGCGTCCGTGCCGTCCTGGCCCACACCTTGGCCCAACCAGGGCCCTCGCCTGCGCTGCTTCGGACGTTGGGATTCGAGTTGGTGCAAGAGCTCGCCGACCCCGAGGAGGGGCCCGTCTGGCAGTGGCGTCGGGAGCGTCGCTGACACAGCGTCAGGGCGTTCGGTGCCGGTAGGTGGTGGTAGCTACACCCCCGGACACCTGGGGCCACGGTGGGATGCGGCGCCAGGAAGGCGCGACCATGGCACGAATGGAGCCCGCGCGCGTCTCGGTGCTGCTCGTCGACGACCAGGAGCCGTTCCGCGGCGCGGCGCGGGTGGTGCTGGGCCGCACCGACGGCTTCGAGCTGGTGGGAGAGGCCCAGTCGGGTGAGCAGGCCGTGGAACTGGCCGACCAGCTCGACCCCCGCATGGTGCTCATGGACATCAACATGCCCGGCATGAGCGGAATCGAGGCCACCCGCCGGATCGTCGACGCACACCCCGACACCATGGTCGTCCTCGTCTCCACCTACCAGGCCAGCGATCTTCCCAGCGAGGCCGAGACCAGCGGGGCCTCGGGGTATCTCAACAAGGAGGACCTCACGCCGCGCGTGCTGCGCCGGCTCTGGGAGGAGCGAGGCAACGGGGGCTGGCGCCCCGGCTGACCGCCACGATGTCAGGATCTGTACGTGACCCAACCCGGCAGCGCCGCTCCTCCGGGGTGGTACCAGGACCACACCGGTTACCTGCGCTGGTGGGACGGTGCCGGGTGGGGACCTTACGCCCCACCGCCACCGGCTCCTCAGGAATCGAACCAGGCGCTGTCGGTCCTCTCCCATTTGGGGATCGTGGTCGGCGGGGTCATCGTGCCGCTCGTGATCTACCTCACCGAGGGCAAGAAGAACGCCTTCGTCCGCCACCACGCCCGGGAGGCACTCAACTTCCAGATCACCTTCATGATCGTGTACCTCGGTACCTTCGGGCTGTTCTTCGGAGCCTTCTTCGTGTCGGTGCTCTCGTCCGTCGACGGTGACGGCTTCTCGGGCTTCTTCTTCCCCTTCCCCTTGATCTTCCTCGTCTGGTTCGGCGCCGTCGGTCTTTCGATCATGGGAGCGGTTCGCGCCAATCAGCGTCAGTGGTGGAGCTATCCCCTGGCCATCCGGTTCGTCAAGGGCGACGACGCCGGCTGACCGGGCGGTCACTGCCTCGGTATGCGGTAGGCGTTGACCGGCGCGTGCCGGCCCTTCACCGTCGCCGGCTCCAGGGCCTCGCACTCGACCGGGGTCGTGAGGGCTTCGTAGGTGGGGTGGCTCAGGATGATCTCCCCGGCTTCGGCCCACTGCTGGAGGCGCTGTGTGAGGTTCACCGTGTCGCCTACAAGGGTGTACTCGAGGCGCTCCTCGGATCCGAGCAGGGCGGCGGCTGCCGTCCCCGTGGAGAGTCCGATGCCGATGCCAAAGGGTGGCAACCCGTCGGCCTTCCAGCGCTGGTTTACGGCTTCTTGGCGGCCGTGCATGGCCCGGGCCGCGGCCAGGGCCCGGTCAGCATGGTCCTCCTGGGGGAACGGAGCCCCGCACACGGCCATCACCGCGTCGCCCACGAACTGCATCACGGTCCCGCCCTCGGAGAGGATGGCCCGGTTCATCTCGGCGCGGTGGGTGTTGAGCTGCGAGGCGAGCTGTGTGGGCTCGGCGTCCTCGGCGATGGCGGAGTAGCCGCGGATGTCGGACATGAGCACGGTGACTTCCACCGTCTCGCTCTGGCCGATGTGACGCCCCTCCTGCCGGAGCTTCTCGGCCAGCCCACCCGGAAGGAGGCGGCTCAGGGCGTCACCCTGCTCCTCGCGCTCCACGATGGCCTGGTGCAAGAGCCGGAGGTGGCGCAGCGATCCGGCCACGCCGGCGCTGGCCTGCTGAGCCAGCCTCAGGAACAGTCGCTCCACCTCTTCGGAGACCGCCGCCGCCGTGGTGCCCTCGGTGACGGCAATGGCCTTCATGGGCCGGCCTTGGGCCAGCTGGTGCAGGAGGTCCTCGTCGGCCGCCGTCAGCTGGCCTTCCTCGGTCACCGGCTTCACCATGGACTCGACGATGCTCGGGTCGAGCATCGAGCCCCCTGTGGCCACCGCCCGCACCGCCTGGGCCAGCTGGTCCCCCTCGGCGACGCGGTCCTTGAGCAGGTAGGCATAGCCGGCGGCGCCGTCGGCTAGCAGGCTGATGGCGTACTCGGGGTCGTCGTACTGGGAGAGGATCACCACCCCTGTGCCTGGATGGCGCTTGCGCAGCTCCTTGGCGGCGTCGATGCCCTCCCGTTGAAAGGACGGAGGCATGCGGATGTCGGACACGAGGACCTGGGGAGCGGCCTCGACGGCCCCGGCGATCAACTCGTCATAGTCTGCGGCGACCCCGACCACCTCGAGGTCGGCCTCGCGCACGAGCATTGCTCGAACGCCCTCCCGAACGATGACGTTGTCGTCGGCGAGAAAGACGCTGATCGACCCGTCGCCGGCACCGGTCGCCATTGTCTGGAGCGCCTCCTCAGTAGCCACCTTGTGGGATTTCAGCAGATTTCCGGGTTCAGGCAAAGGGTAGAGACAGGAACCTGCATGGGGGTGCCAACCCCCGCGGCGCTGACCTGCCAGCCACCCTGGTCGACTGGCCCCGATGTTCCTACGATCCAGACCATGCGGTACGAATCGTCAGTGCTCTCCCTCTCCTGGATCCCATCGGAGGCGATCCGGGGAATGTCTAAGCCGGCCTTCGACCTTGGCACGCTCCATTACGACGAACCGCCTCCGGAGACGGTGGCCGGGCCGGAGGAGCTGGAGGCTCTCCGAGCCGGCGACCGCTTTCGCTTCGCCAACGAGCTCCGGGCATGGGTCGATGTCGAGGGCGGGCGCATCGTGGACCACGGCCAGTCCGGCCAGTGCCACATCGGCGTGACCAAGCTCAAGCTGGGGCGTACGTTCAGCGTGGCTGCCGTCACCATGCCCGAGCTTCGACCCGAGCCCGAGGTGGGCCGGGGCTGGGTGCGCTTCACGCAGACCGCCGGTGGGCGCACCGGGCTGTCCATGCCCCGCCCGGTGCCCCGGCCCCCGTTCTTCCGCGTCGATGCGCCCCTGGTGTGGACCACGCTCAGCCTCACCATCCACGCCGACGGCTCCGCCGAGCACGCGGTGGTGGGCGCCAGTCCCTTCCCGAGGCATTGGATCTACGACGCCTCGGGCCGCCTGTCACACAAGTCCGGCCTGCTGGAGATGAAGGACTGGGCCCGCCACGCCTTCGGCAAGTCGACGCCGTGGGGTGCGGAGGACTCGCCGGCCGTCGTCACCCAGGTGGAGACGGCACTGGAGCACGAGCTGTCCGCCACCATCATGCGCGGCGGCGCCAAGCCCAAGGTCCGCAAGGTGAGGCAGGGCAAGACACTGGTGGAGCAGGGGGACCAGGGCGCCGAGCTCTACCTGCTCCTCGACGGTGTGCTCTCGGTGGAGGTGGACGGCGAGGCGCTGGCGGAGTTGGGCCCAGGAGTGGTGCTCGGGGAGCGGGCCATCCTGGAGGGCGGGACCCGCACTTCCACCCTCCAGGCCGTCACGGACTGCC
>JADDQT010000157.1:0-1166 GCA_016781225.1 Actinomycetota bacterium | reverse complement strand
GCCGTGGCCGCGGCCGACGCCATCGACGGGGCCGCGCTGGCGGAGCTGAGCGAAGGCCACCGCCGCGGAGAAGCACCGCCGGCTTGAGAGTTTTCATCTGCGGCGTGAGGGGTTCCACGCCAGCGCCCGGTGCCGAGTTCGTGCGCTACGGCGGCCACACGTCGTGCGTCGCCCTGGCCCGCGACGGCCAGGCGCCCTCCCTGGTGCTCGACGCCGGCACCGGCATTCGCCGGCTGATCGAGGTGCTCGACGGCCGTCCCTTTCGAGGATCGATCCTCCTCGGCCACCTTCACTGGGACCACACCCAGGGTCTGCCGTTCTTCACCGCCGCCGACCGCCCCGACGCCCGAGCCGCCGTCTACCTCCCCGAGCAGGGCGACGCCTCCGCCGTGCTCGGCCGGGTGCTCTCGCCGCCGCACTTCCCCATCGAGGCCCACCAGCTTCTGGGCGACTGCACCGTGGCCGGACTCGAACCCGGGCACCACGAGCTGGAGGGATTCGACGTGCTGGCCCTCGACATCCCCCACAAGGGCGGTCGCACCTACGGTTTCCGGGTGAGCGACGGGACGGCGAGCGTGGCGTACCTCTCCGACCACAGCCCCACGAGCATCGGCCCGGGGCCGTCGGGTCTTGGCGAGTACCACCCCGCCGCCCTCACCCTGGCCGCAGGCGTGGACCTGATGATCCACGACGCCCAGCACACCGTTTGGGAGTTCGAGGCCAAGCAGTCCCTCGGCCACTCCACCATTGCCTACGCCGTGGGCCTGGCCGAGGAGGCCGGCGCCCGCCGCCTGCTGCTGTTCCACCACGACCCCCCGCGCACCGACGACGCCCTCGACGCCATCGTGGCCGCTCAGCGAGGCGGTCCGGTTCCGGTCGACGCGGCCGCCGAGGGCACGACCATCGACCTTCCTTGACAGCCGCGGTCACCGGTTCGGGCCCGACGGGCTGGGGGTGGCGGCCATGCTGGCCCGGCCGCTCCCGTAGGCGGTTTCCCGGCCGACCACTCAAGGTGGCCGGCTTCTGGTCGAACAACCTCCTGTGTACGAGGGTGGAAACCGGAGGAGTCCCATGCCGAGAGGTGAGTCCGGGGCAGGGACCAGGAACGCGACTGTGTCGAGGCGAGGTCCGCGACCCCTCGTCTCGCCCCAATACCAGGCCCGGAT
>JADDQT010000020.1 GCA_016781225.1 Actinomycetota bacterium | reverse complement strand
CAGACGCTGGCCACCAGGACGTCGGCCTGCCGTGCGTCACGCACCCGTGCCCGGACTGCGTCCCGGCCCAACTGCCGGGAGACCCCCGGCCCTCCCGGCCATAGCAGGACGTCGAAGGCGGGGACGGTCTCCCAGGTGTGGTCGGCAAGCACCCGTGCACCGTTGGCGCAGGTGATCACGTCGTCCTCGTCGGCCACGGTGAAGACAGATACGGCGTCATCCGGCCAGACCCGGGCCCAGGCCGCCAGGACCTCCCACGGGCCCGCCCAGTCCAGCTCCTCGACGCCCGGGAACAGGACGATGGCGATGGCCGGGCCCGGCATGGATTAGAAGAATGGCATGGAAGACACAGACCCCGAGCAGACCACCCAGGACGAGGTGCGCGAGGACGCCGATCGCCAGGGCGACGACCCTGTGACCAGGCGGGAGGCCATGGAGAACGAGCTGATGGACGAGGACGAGTCGCAAACCGGCGAGGACATCGGTGAGCCCACGCCCTGACCAGGGCGAGTGGGGTGGCGACGGGCGCGGCGGTGCAGCATTATGAGCACCGACATGCCAGCATCGGACGTCAAGACCGAACGCCCCCGAGCCTCAAAGGAGATGAAGGGAAGGCGGGTCGGTCGCTGGTCCGACGACCGCTTGGGCGTCTCCCGCTTCGCCCGCACAGCCCTCAACAAGATCTTCCCCGACCACTGGTCGTTCATGCTCGGGGAGCTGGCCATGTACTGCTTCGTCGTCCTGCTGGTGACGGGGGTCTTCCTCACCTTCTTCTTCGACGCCAGCCTCGGGGAGGTCGTGTACAACGGCAAGTACGCGCCGCTCCGGGGCGTGGAGATGTCCGAGGCCTACCGCTCGGTGATCGAGCTCAGCTGGGACGTCCGGGCCGGTCTGGTGATGCGCCAGATCCATCACTGGGCGGCTCTGCTCTTCGTCGCCTCCCTCATCACCCACATGTGCCGCGTGTTCTTCACGGGCGCCTTCCGCAAGCCGCGCGAGGTGAACTGGATGATCGGGGTCACCCTCCTGGTGCTGGCCATCGCCAACGGCTTCACCGGCTACTCGCTGCCCGACGACCTGCTGTCGGGGACGGGGCTGCACATCATGTACGCCATCGTGTTGTCCATCCCCGTCTTCGGGGAGTGGCTGGCATCACTGATCTTCGGTGGTGAGTTCCCGGCCCACGACATAATCGGGCGTCTCTACGTGATCCACATCCTCCTCGTCCCCGCCGCCATCGCGGTGCTGCTCGGGGCCCACCTGGCCATCCTCTGGCGCCAGAAGCACACCCAGTTCCCCGGGCCCGGGCGCACCGAGCGCAACGTGGTGGGGTCCCACCTGTGGCCCACCTACACCGCTCGCAGCGTGGCCCTGTTCTGCCTCCTCATGGCGGCACTGGCCGCGCTGGCCGGGCTGGCCCAGATCAATCCTGTGTGGCTCTACGGTCCGTTCAAGCCCGCCTCGGTGAGCACTGCCGCTCAGCCCGACTGGTACCTCGGATGGATCGAGGGTGCCCTCCGGGTGTTCCCGGCATGGGAAACCCGCGCCTTCGGCAAGACCATCGCCAACCCCTTCTTCCCCTCCGTGCTCATGCCCGGCATCACCTTCGCCCTCCTGTACCTGTGGCCCTTCATCGAGGCCCGCGTCACCAAGGACCGTGAGGAGCACAACCTGCTCGACCGACCCCGTTACCGGCCCGTGCGCACCGCCATCGGCACCGGCGTGCTCACCTTCTACGTAGTGCTCACCCTGGCCGGGGCCCAGGACGTCTTCTCCCAGCAGCTCGACCTGTCCATCACCGCCGTCGTGCTGGGGCTACGAGTCCTGCTGGTGGTGCTGCCTCTGGGTGTGGCGCTGATCACCTACAAGATCTGCAAGGACCTGGCCGGGGCCGAGCACCTGATCGAGGAGCAGGAAGAGGCGAGGGAGCCCTTCATTGCGATCGGCAAGATCGAAGCGCCCGACGGCGACGGCCACAAGGAAGCCGAGACGACTGCCACCCATTAACCGGCGGCCGCTGCCGTTCTGGTGGCACATCACCGACCGAAACGGTCGGTAAACCGGCATGGGAAGGAGGATTCCGCCGAAGGCATCCGGCGGCCGCCCGCCGCCGCCGGAGGCGGCTCCGACGGCTGCCGGGTTTGAGAAGGATGAGAGCGGAGAGCGACCGGCTCAGCCGGGAGCTCGAAGCATGATCAGCTAATCGAGGAAGCTTCGCTTCCGAGGTGATTACTTGATGGTCGTGATGTAGGCGGCGATGTTCTGGGCGTCCTCGGGGGAGACGCCCAGGTTGGGCATGGCCGTGCCCGGCTCCACGGCCTGGGGGTCGCGAATCCAGCGCGCCAGGTTCTCCTCGGTGTTGGCGAGCTGGCCGGCGATGAAGGAGCGCTCGGCGAAGTGAGTGAGAGGCGGGCCCACAAGGGCGTCGGCCTCCTTGACGCCGGGGATGGTGTGGCACGAGCCGCAGCCGTACTTCTCGATGGCCTTCTTGCCCAGCTCGGCGTTGCCGATCGTGGACGTCGTCGGCTTGCGGGCGCTGTTGCAGGCGACGAGCACCGTGGCGGCCAGGACCGCCACTACCAGGACACCCCGCGTTCTGCTCATCTCCACCCTCCCTGTAACCGGCTCTTTCCCGAAGGCAGAGCGCTCATGTGACCGGAACCTCGGCAGGACCTGACGCCAAGACAGCCCGACGAGGCGCACCCATCTCCTCGCCCGCCCCTTCCCCACCGAGCCACGCCATGAACAGGATCACCGCGGCCACGAGGTAGGGAATCCCCCCGGGGCCCCACATGATGACGCCTGCCACCTGCTGATCCTCCAGCGCGCTGAGGCTCTCGCCGACGCGCTCGGCGTAGAAGGGGTACCAGATCCGCCCGGAAAAGGTCATGAACGCCCCCAGAGCGATGCCCTGCAGAGCGGCGGCGAAATTGGCCAGCACGGCACCGCCGTAGAGCGAACGCCGCCGGGCGCCGATCACGGCCCACCAGAAGAAGAGTGCGGTGCCGAGGAAGCTGGCGTGCTGAAGGCTGTGCACCCACTCCGACCTGAGCGCGCCCTGGTACGGGTCCGGCGCATGCCACGCCCACAGGGCAACGGTCTGCACGAGGAACGCCGCCGCCGCCCACGCCGCCCACCCAGCGGGCCGGGCGTGGCTGCGGGACAGCTTGCGCCACCACGGAGCGACGGCCTTCCGGGACCCGGCGGGGAGGGCCCACATGAGCGCGGGCAGAGGATTTCCCAGGATGATCAGAGGAGCGGCCACCGTGACCAGCACCTCGTGTTGGACCATGTGGGCCCACAGCCGCTCCAGAGCAGCGTGCTCCACCGGAGCGGAGAGCATCACCAGCACCAGGGCCAGACCGGCGCCGAAGGCCACCGCCCGCCCCACATGTCGCCGCCCCGTCCTCGCCTGCAGCCTCCGGAACCCCCGGGCATAGGCAAAGCCCACCAGGACCACCGACAGGAGGACCAGGGGCTCAGGCACAGGGACTCAGGAACAGGGCGTAGCTGCCCTCGAGCAGGATGAGAGCTAGAGAGAAGGCACCGGTGATCACCCCGAAGACACCCACGAAGCTGTGGTTTCCGGCGAGGGTGCCCGAGGACTCGTCGTCACCCGAGGTTCGCATCACCCCGTAGCAGATCCAGGTGCCGAGGGCGGTGATAAGCGTCGTAACCAGCGTGGCCAGGTGCACGATCCACAGCGATCCTTTGCTGTTGCAGGTGAAGTCCACGACGCCCGACGCCAGAGTGATGTGGACCATCCAGGCCGCGATGCCCACCAGAGCCGCCGCCCACAGCAGCGCGGGACTCTGACGGGCCTTGTCGATCACTTGAGGTGGGCCGAGAGGTACAGGGACGAGAACACGAAGATCCACACCGCGTCGACGAAGTGCCAGTACAGCCCCACCACCTCGACGGTGACGTGGCGCTCGGCAGTGAACTTGCCCTGGAAGGTCTTGATCAGCACAACACCCAGCATCAGCAGCCCGATTACCACGTGGGCCCCGTGGAGGCTGGTCGTCATGTAGAAGATCGATGCGTAGGCGTTGTCCTTCATGCCGAACGTCAGCTCCGGGTACTCGTAGAGCGAGAGGAAGGCGAAAAACGACGAGCCCATCAGGATCACCATGATGAGGCCGGCCTTGAGTCGCCATACCTGTCCCTTGCGGATGCCGTGCTCGGCCCAGAACATGGGGGCGCTGCTGCCGAGCAGAACCAGCGTCATGAGCGAGATCTTGGACAACTCGGGCGCCTCGATCCCGTCGAGGGGCCACTCCTTGGCCGCCGCTTGGAGGAAGAAGTAGGAGGCCAGGAGGCTGGCGAAGATCGTGGCCTCGGTCATGATCAGCACCACCATCCCCCACCACGCGGTGCCCCTTCCGCCGTGCGGCTCCTGGGTGATGGCGGCCGCCGCGTCAGGACCTGCTTCGGTCGTGGTCATTGCAGGTCCGCCTCCGTACGCCACAACCAACCGGTTATGCCAATGGCCGCCACAACCAGGCCCAGGACGCCCACCAATGCTGCCTCGATGAGCAGCCCGACGAAGAGAACGGCTATGCCCAGGGCCAGCACGAACGGCAGGTAAGTGGGCTCGGGGATCTCCATCGTCTCCTCGGGGTCGGACTGCATGCCGCCGAGAATCGGCGTCTGGCGGTTGAGCGCACCGGACGGGCCCATGGACTTCGTGGCGTCGTCGGTGCCGGACTCCGCCTCCTCGAGCTTCTCGCTGTCCCAGAGGGGGTGGCGACCGGCCGCCACGGGGATGGACTCGAAGTTGCACTCCGGCGGTGGCGACGTGGGTGTGGACCACTCCAGGCCGTCGGCGTTCCAGGGATTGCCTCCGGCCGGCTTGCCCCTCGCCTTGCTCACGAAGAAGTTGATCAGGGTGAGCAGGGTCCCGAACCCGAACAGTGCGCTGCCAAAGGTGACGACCACGTTGAGGGTCTCCCAGCCCAGGCCCTCGCTGTAGGTGTAGATCCGCCTGGGCATGCCGAGGAAGCCCAGGACGTGCATGGGGAAGAAGGCCAGGTTGAACCCGACGAACATGATCCAGAAGCTGATCTTTCCCAGCTTCTCGTCCAGCATGCGACCGGTCATCTTGGGCAGCCAGTAGTACAAGGCGCCGAAGATGGGGAACACCACCGCCCCATTCAGCACGTAGTGGAAGTGGGCGACGATGAAGTAGCTGTCAGTGGCCTGCCAGTTGAACGGGAGCACTCCGAGCATCACCCCGGTGACGCCACCGAGCAGGAAGATTAGGAACCAGCCCAGGGCGAAAAGGAACGGCGTGGTCCACTCCACCTCGCCTCGCCAGATGGTGGCGATGAGGCAGAAGAAGAGAACACCACTGGGCACGGCGATGATGAGGCTGGCGGCGGAGAACATCGACATGGCCAGGGCCGGCAACCCGGTGGCAAACATGTGGTGGACCCAAACCCCGAAGCTGATGAAGGCGATGCCCACCAGCGAGGCGGCGACCCACTTGTAGCCGGCCAGGCGGCGCCGGGCGAACACCGGGATGATGGTCGCCACCATCCCGGCCGCCGGCACGAAGAGGATGTACACCTCCGGGTGACCCCAGAACCAGAACAGGTGCTGATA
The DNA here is from genome assembly GCA_016781225.1 of Actinomycetota bacterium. Lineage (GTDB taxonomy): Bacteria > Actinomycetota > Acidimicrobiia > Acidimicrobiales > YB1-3. The sequence goes on along the minus strand of JADDQT010000020.1, from coordinate 10,360 downwards.
CAGCAGCGGGCTGCCACCCCCAGCGACCTCGTAGAACTGGGTGCCGAAGAGCCGGTCGGCCTCGAGCAGCACCGTTCCCACCGTCAGGGCTGGGACGGCGAAGATGATCATGACGGCCATGGCCAGGATGGACCACACGAACATGGGCATCCGGTTGAGCGTCATCCCCGGAGCCCGCATCTTGAAGATGGTGACGATGAAGTTGACGGCGCCGACGGTGGTGGATATGCCCACGAACGTCACTCCCAGGCCCCAGAAGTCCATGTTGATGCCGGGCGAGTAGGTCTTGTTGGCGTTGGGCACATAGGCGAACCAACCGCCGGTAGGGGGCCTACCCACCAGGTAGCTCGAATACATGAAGATTGCCGCCAGTATGAAGATCCAGTAGCTGAAGGCGTTGAGCCGGGGGAAGGCCATGTCCCGGGTGCCCAGCTGGAGGGGAAGCAGGTAGTTGCCGAACCCGGCCAGGACCGGCGTATTGAACAGGAAGATCATCGTCGTCCCGTGCATGGTGAACATCTGGTTGTAGGTCTGCGGGCCCATCACCTGGCTGTCCGGTGACGTGAGCTGGGCCCGGAGCAGCAGGGCCTGGAGGCCGGCTATGAAGAAGAAGATGAAGGCCGTGTAGATGTAGCGCATGCCTATGCGCTTGTGATCCACGCTGGCGAAGAACCCGGGCGCGCCCGGGGCCTCCTCCCAAAGGATCTCGATGGCCTCGTGCTCTTCTTCTGGTGTCGGAGGCCGTTCCTCGGTGACGGTCATCGCTTACCTCAGGTTCTCTAGGTATTCGAGAAGGTTGAGCAGCTCGTCTGGCTCGAGCTGAACCGGCGGCATCAGGTTCCCCGGTTTGATGGACTGCGAGTTCTCGATCCAGCCTGCCAGATTGGCCCTGTTGTTCTCTGTTGCCAGCGCGCCGAGCGACTTGCGACCGCCGAAGTCGCTCAGGTCGGGGCCCAAGGTGCCTTGGGCCTCGGTGTCCCGGACCGTATGGCACCCGGCGCAGGACGAGCGCATGAAGACCTGCTCGCCGGCGGCCTCCCGTTCACTGGAAGGCCCGCCCCGCGGGCGCTGCTGGCGTGTGACCCACCGCTGGTACTCGCCCGCTTCCTCAGCGATCACCAGGAGTGCCATCTTGGCGTGCTGGAGGCCGCAGAACTCGGCGCACTGGCCACGGTACTCGCCCGGCTTTTCGGCCGTGAACCGAATCACGTTGCGCTGCCCGGGGACCATGTCCACCTTGCCGGCCAGCTGGGGAACCCAGAAGCTGTGGATCACGTCCTTGCTGTGCAGGCCGATCTCCACCGGGCGGCCGGCCGGTACCCGGATCTCGTTGGCCGTGGTGACCTTTTCGTCCTTGTACTCCACGGCCCACCAAAACTGGTAGCCCGTCGCCTCGATCCGCAGCGGGTTGGCATCGGGCTTGCGCAGCGTGTCGGTGGTCTTCACCGTGACCACGGCCAGGCCACCCAGGATCACACAGGGCACCAACAGGCCGCCGATCCAGATGAAGGCGCCGTCGGAGATGCGCGACTCCTTCTTGCCCCGGAGGGCCCCGATGATTATGAAGCCTGCGACCACCACATAGACGGCGGTGGCCAGGCCGAACATCAGCCAGGCCACGCTGGCCACACTCTTGGCCGCCGGTCCCTCGGGGTCGAGGGCGTTGGGCGACTGGCGAGAGCAGGCAGCCAGCAGCACGAGCCCGAGGGCCGGCAAGGACAGGGCTCGACGACGGGCTCTGGTCATCCCAGGTTCCAGAAGGCGGGTCCGACGGGCTCGGAGAAGTCACCCGTGGCCGTCAGCTCGCCGTTCTCGCCCACTTCGATGGGGAGCTGAGGCAACTTGCGGGTGGCGGGGCCGAACACGGGCTTGGCCTCTTCGAGCACGTTGAAAGCCGACTGGTGGCACGGGCAGATGAGCTGGTGGGTATCGACCTGGTAGAGACCTACCGGACAGCCGGCGTGGGTGCAGACCTTGGAGTAGACGAGGAGACCCTCCGGTGACCACTCGTGGCGCTCCTCCGAAGGGTGGAGCTGGTTCTCCGCCACGCGGACCATCACTGCCTGGGTGTCTGCATCCTTGGTGTGACCTTCGGGGAACACGGTGATGGACTCGCCGACGGAGAGAGTGTCGGCCTTTACCTCCTTGTCGTGCTCGTCCACGAGCTTCATGCCCGGCTTCCACGCCGTTTTCTTCAGTGACTTGCCCGGGCTCGGCCCGAGCGAGCGTATGGGGAACACGGCGGCACCACCCAGCGCCAGCACGGCCAGACCCAAGGTTCGAGCGAGCAGGGTGCGCCGCTTCACCAGCCCGGCGCCCCTGAGGTCCTCTTCGAAAGCCTCGCGCTCCTCCTCGGTGGTGGGGAGGTCCTCGCGCTGCTCCTCCACCGGGCCCTGCGGCAGGAGCTTGTTGGCCCAGATCACCAGGCCTACACCAATCCCGCCCAGAGCAACGGCTAGGAGCAGGCCCTCCGCCTGAGGGTTGCCCCCACCGGCGTAGACGAACCCCAGGCCCACGGCGGCGGCGGCGGCCACGAGGAAGGCGAGGGCCGCCCTGCGCTCGGCCCGCCGTTCGTGCTTCTCGTCGCCAGCGCTCATGACGCCGCTCCAGCCTCCTCGCTCGCCGGTGGCTCGCTCACGGGCTCTCCGGTTCCCCGCTCGCCGATCCAGAGCACTGCGAGGATCAGCACGCCGATCCCCACAACCCACGAGATGAGGCCCTCGGCGAAGGGGCCCAGGTGCCACAGACCGTTGCCCCCACGGTCCTGCGGATCACGGAGGTGGAGGACGTACTTGACGACGCTGTTGAGCTGCTCTTCGTCGATGACCTCCTCGCCGTAGCCGGGCATCCCGGGCGGGCCTGCGCGGATGGCCTCGGCGATCTGGGTGGGCGTCGATTCCAGAACAGTGGGAGCCTCCCGACCCAGCAGGGCGCCGCCCACTCCGGACCACTGGTGGCACGCGGCGCACTCGGCAAGGAACACCTCGCCCCCCTCGGACAGCTTGCCCTCCTCGATGTTGACCTCGGGGATCTCCGGCTCGAAGGCCAGGAACCTTCGCATGTGGGCGATCAGGGCGTCGACTTCCTCCGCGTTGTACTGCACCTCACGACGCCGGCGTTCCTCGCCGGCGGCCTGTATGGGCATGCGCCCGGTGGTGATGGAGTAGTGAGCCTCAGCCGGTCCCACCTCCGTCAGGCTCTGGCCGCGGGACGTTCCTCGTCCATCGGCTCCGTGGCAGAACACGCAGTCCCGCTGGTAGAGCCGAGCGCCCAGCTCCGACTCCTCCTCAGCGGCCTCCGTCTCCTGCTCGGTTTGTGCAGGCTCGCCTATCTGCGGCTGGGTGGCTTCGGGCTGGTTGGCTTCGGGCTGGGTGGTCTGGGGTTGGGTGGTCTCCGGTTGGGCCGCTCGTGCTGCCGGCTGCCCGGAGAGAGCGACGGCAGCCACCGCCGCCAGCAACGGAACGAGCAACAACAAGGAGGATCGGGCTGACAGATGCCACCGGGTCATCTCCAGACCCGACTGCCCACGAGCACGATCCAAACCCCTTCCCAGCACACCCCGGCGGTGGTGCCACCGGGCGACTCTCGTTCCCTCTGTCCTGGTCCAACATCAAGCTCACCCACTAGGAGCGGCCACAGGATATGCCTGCCGTCACCTCCCGGCCATTCTTGCCGTGAGGCCCACCTAAACCGCTGGACCGCGGCTGACCGGGCGGCCCTCCGAGGCCCATCCCTTGGTACCTCCGGCGACCGACACCGCGTCCCAGCCGGCCTTGTTGAGCGCCTCAGCGGCGACCAGGCTCCGGCCGCCCGAGGCGCAGATCACGTAGACCCGCCGGCCCTTGGCCACCTCTTGGGCTCGGGTGGCGAGCTCGGGAAGAGGGATGAGCACCGCCCCGGGAACGTGGACCACGGCGTACTCGTCGGGCATGCGCACGTCGACCAGAGGGGCTCCTGATCCCAGCGCGACGGACAGCTCGTCGAAGCCCACCTCGGGTACCTGAGGATGCGAACCTGTGACTGCGTACCTCGGCTGGCTCGACTCCGGCTCGCTCACGGCCGCAGCGTACTCTCGTAGCTGCGGGGCGCCACGGACGAGCTCCCGGCCAACGATCTCGGCAGCCTCTCGGCGTGGACCACGGTGAGGCGGCGGGTGGGCCGAGTGAGGGCGACGTAGAGGGCGCGCAGTCCCTGGACCTCCTCGTCGACGATACGGGCGGGCTCCACCACCACCACCGAGTCGAACTCCAGGCCCTTCACGACACTCACAGCCAGCAAGGTGATGGGAGCATCGAGGCCCTTGCGATCGGCAGGGGCGAAGTCCACGCCTGCGGCGCCCAGCGCCTCCTCCACGGCGGCCAGCTCGGAGTCGGCAGCGATCACCGCCGTCGTGCCCGGACGTACCTCGTCCATCTCACGCTCCGCGACGCCGGCCACCGTTGCCGCGAGCGAAGCCGTAGAGGTGGGCCGGAACGTGGGTGCGACGCCCGTGGAGCGCGCCGACAGCGGTGGCCGCAGGTGGGGCGCCACCTCGGCCAGGACACGGCTCGCCACGTCCATGACCTCTTCGGGGGTGCGGTAGTTGACGGTGAGCTGGGCCAAGCGTGGAGGGGGATTGCCAGGAAGGTGCTTCGAGACCTCCTCCCAGCCGTCCGGGGCGAAGGGACCGGTGGCCTGGGCGATGTCGCCCACCACGGTCATGGAGCCCGATAGGGACCGGCGAGCCAGCATTCGCAGCTGCATGGCGGTCAGGTCCTGTGCCTCGTCGACGACGATGTGCCCGTAGGTCCGGATCTCGTCCTCCTCCCTCGCCCGTAGCCGGCGAGGCCCGAGAAGGACTCGGGCCTCGTCCAGCAGCGCCAGGTCCGCCGCCGTCCAGGGAATGGCGTCGAGGCTCGAGCTGCGGTCCCGATGCAGCACGGCCCTCTCGGCGTCGTCGAGCTTCCCGTCGGCAGCCAGCTCCAGCAGCGGCGGCGCCCCGTAGAGGTCGTGGAGCAGTTCCTCGGGGGCGAGAAGCGGCCACATGCGGTCGAGGGCCTCGGCCACCTTGGGGAGGTGCCGTATCCGCGGCCACACCTCCTCGCCTTCCTCGCCGGCGGGAGCGGGGCTCTGCAGCTCGAAGCCCTCCAGTTCGAAACCTTCGAGGTCGTCCTCGGTCGCTTCCTGCACCAACCGGCGCCGGCGCTCCAGGCTCTGGCCGTACTGGTCCTGGAAGTGACGGGCCAACCAGCGCTCCACGTGGCGGCGGCGGGCGTTGTGAGTACCGGCCCGGCGACGGGCGAAGGCCACGGCCTGACCGCTCTCTCGCACCCCGAGCCGGAGGACGACACCGTCCACGCCGACCTCCAAGGCACGGCGAAGCGGGCGCTCCCTGTCTCGCACGGCCCGGGCGAGCACGTCGGCCATGCGAGCGTCCCCCTTCACCCGGGCCGCCAACCGCCCCTCAGCGGCACGCACCCTCGCTCCGGGCACCAGCCCTTCCAGGGTGGTGAGAACTACCCCCGTCTCGCCGAGGGAGGGCAGGACGTGCTCGACGTAGCTCAGGTACAGGCGGTTCGGGCCCACGACCAGCACGCCCTGGCGCTCCAAGGGGAACCGGTGGGTGTAGAGGAGGTATGCCGCCCGATGGAGCGCCACGGCCGTCTTCCCGGTGCCCGGGCCGCCCTGCACGACCAGCACTCCGGCCAGCTCGGAGCGGATCACCTCGTCCTGCTCGCGCTGCACCGTTGCCACGATGTCGCGCATCTGGCCCGACCGAGAGCGATCGAGGGCGGCCAGCAGGGCACCGGGGCCCACCAGCGAGTGGCCGGCGTTCCCGTCGGAGTCCGTCCCGTCCCCGTCGGCGTCGCCGTCAGCGGAGAACACCTCGTCCTCGATGCTCACTACCCTGCGACCCTCGGTGGCGAAGTGGCGCCGGCGCCACAGGCCCATGGGGTGGCGTCCGGTGGCGCGGTAGAAGGGCTCCGCCACGGGGGCGCGCCAGTCGACGATCAGGGGCTCCTGGTCGGCGTTGGATACGGCCAGGCGACCGAGGTGGAAGGACTGCCCGTCGGCCAGGTCGATGCGCCCGAAGCACAGGGGCTGGCCCCCGAGGTCGAGCTGCTCGAGGCGATGGAGCGCCGTGCGCACGATCATGTCCCGCTCGGTGACGGCCTGAGGCGTGCCGCCACGCTGGCGCAGCGCCGTCTCCAGCCGCTCGCGGGCCTGGGCGCGCAGCTCGTCCACGCGTTCGTAGGCTCGTTCGACGTATTCCTGCTCGGCCTGAAGCTCAGGGTGTGAGGCCACGCGCTCCCTTCGAGACCCCAATGGAGGGGAGAAGAGTCTAGGGCTCAGTAGGCGAGGCCAGCCTCGATCGGGATCTGTTCGCGCTGTCGGGTCAAGACGAAGCCCCGCGGCGCGCCGTGGGTGTCCGGAGCCCTGCTCCGGTCTAGGGCCCCGATGACCCGCAGCGAGAAGCCCCTTGCAGAGGAATCGGACCGCTTATGGCCGTCGTGAACGTCCTCAGCCGGCGAAGTGGATCCGGAGGTCCACCAGGCCCCTGAGGGTGAGGCTGTCGCGGTAGGTGGGCTGACCGCCCACCAACTCCATCGTGGCGAAGCGGTCGAGCAGGCGGTCGAGCACGATATGGCCCTCGAGCCGGGCCAGCGCTGCCCCCAGGCAGAAGTGGATACCCCCGCCGAAGCTCATGGGTGCCCCCTCGTGCCTTCCGACGTCGAGGCGCTCGGGCTCGCTGAAGCGGGCGGGATCGCGGTTGGCCGCGCCGAGTAGCGCCAGGACGAAGCTCCCGGTCTGGATGTGGTGGCCGCCGATCGACAGGTCCTCGTAGGCCGTCCGGACCGCAATCTGCACCGGGCTGTCGTAGCGCAGCAGCTCCTCGACCGCGGGTCTTAGCAGCGAACGGTCGGCCCGCAGGCGGGCGAGCTGGTCGGGATGACGCAGCAGAGCCAGCAGGCCGTTGCCGATGAGATGGGTGGTCGTCTCGAACCCGGCGGCGAACAGAAGGATGGCAGTGGAGATCAGCTCGCGTTCGCTCAGCTGGTCGCCCTTGTCTTCGGCCTCGATCAACTTGGTGAGCAAGTCGTCACGGGGATGGGCGCGGCGCTCCGCCACCAGGCCGGCGAAGTACTCCTGCAACCTCATGTCGGCCGTGGTGGCCTCGGCGAGCCCGTCCGGGGTGACGGCGAGCTCGAGGACCGCGGTCACGGCCCGTACCAGCGGCCGCAGACCGGGCCGGTCCTCGGCGGGCACGCCAAGCATCTCCCCGATGACGGTTACCGGCAGTGGGAAGGCCAGCGCATCCATGACATCGACCTCCCCGGAGCCAAAGCCGTCCAGCAGGTCGTCCACCAGGGCCACGATGCGGCTCCTCAGGGTCTCCACTGTCCGGGGGGTGAAGGCTCGGGTGACCAGCCCCCGCAGCCGGGTGTGGTCCGGCGGGTCGGTGGTCAACATGTTGGAGCGGTCGTTGCGAAAGCGGTTCTGCTCGGCCCGCTGCTCTTCGCTCAGGCCCAGAGAGTTGGCTGCGCCGGAGAAGTTCTTCCCGACGCCCGGATGGCGGAGGAGCTGCTGGCAGTCGTCGTAGCGGCTGAGAGCCCAGAAGCCCAAGGCACTTTGGTGGACGGGCGCCAGGCGCCGCAGGGTCGCATAGCGAGGGTACGGGTCGGCCCGGCCCTCGGGCGTGGCCACCAGCTCGACGAGGAGGCTGTCGGCCTCGATGGCGGACACGGCGGCCATGACACAGTGCTATCAGCATCGGGCACCCCTCGTGGGTCGGCTCAGCTCGGGCTCTCGGAAGGCGAAGTCGCGCCCGGCCCAGGCGAATGAGCATCGGATGTGGCAAGTCGGGTGAGTACGGCTTCCACCTCGGTGAGGAACGCGCCGCTGCGAGGTCAGCCCGGGGCTCGTTGTCGTCCTCAGGGTCTCGACGGCGCCTAACGTCGATCCTGCATGGTTGCGCCTGATGAAGCCCCCTTCCTGCTGGCGTGCCGGCGCCGGCCCAGCCCCCATGTGCCGGTGTGGTTCATGCGCCAGGCGGGTCGGGCCCTTCCCGAGTACCGGGCGCGGCGGGGCAGCGGCAGCATCCTCGAGGCCATCCACCAGCCCGAGCTGGTAGCCGAGCTCACCCTCCAACCGGTACGCCGCTACGGCGTGGACGCGGCCATCCTCTTCTCCGACATCGTCGTCCCCGTGGCCGCAATCGGTTTCGGCGTGGACGTGGTCCCAGGGACGGGACCAGTGGTGACCGAGCCCTTCCGGAGCAAGGAGGACCTCGGCCGGCTCAGGCCCCTGGAGCCCGAAGAGGACACGCCGTACGTCGTGGAGGCGGTGCGCCAGCTGGCCTCCGAGCTCTCGGTCCCGCTCATCGGCTTCGCCGGGGCACCGTTCACCGTGGCCAGCTACCTCATCGAGGGCGGCCCGTCACGAAGCCACGCTCGGACCAAGGCACTGATGCACGCCGAGCCGAGCACGTGGTGGGCCCTGCTCGACGCCCTTGCCGACCTGGCCCTGGCGTCGCTGCGCTCCCAGGTGCGGGCCGGGGCGCAGGCAGTGCAGCTCTTCGACAGCTGGGCCGGCGCCCTCTCTGCGGTCGACTACGCAGAGCTCGTGCTGCCCGTCACCCGCCGCATCTTCGACGGCCTGGCCGACCTGGATGTCCCCCGTATCCACTTCGGGGTGGGCACCGGCGAGCTGCTCGGCCTCATGGCCGAGGCCGGTCCCGACGTGGTCGGCGTGGACTGGCGGGTCCCGATCGACGTGGCCTGGAGTCGCATCGGCGAGGACAAGGCGGTGCAGGGAAACCTGGACCCCGCCGTGTGCCTGGCGCCGTGGGACGTGGTGGAGACGGAGACCCGGAAGATCCTGAATCAGGCGGGCGGCAGGCCGGGCCACGTATTCAACCTCGGCCACGGCGTGCTGCCCGACACCGACCCGGCCATCCTCGAGCGGGTGGTCGAGCTCGTGCACAATGCCTGACCAGCCAGTCGGCGTCCTGGTGATGGCCTACGGCACCCCGGCCGCACCGGAGGACGTGGAGAGCTACTACACCCACGTCCGGAGGGGTCGTCCGCCGACGCCCGAGCTGCTGGCCGACCTCGAACGCCGCTACGCCGCCATCGGCGGCATCTCGCCCCTCGCCGAGCGGACCCGGGCCCAGGCCAGCGGCATCGCCAGCTGGCTGGGGGAAGGCTTCGTGGTGGCGCTGGGCCAGAAGCACGCAGCGCCGTTCATCGAGGACGGCATGGCCGAGCTCAGTGAGCAGGGCGCCGGCAGAGTGGTGGGCCTGATCCTGGCGCCTCACTTCTCGGTCCTCAGCGTGGCCCAGTACCACCAGCGGGCGGCGGCGGCTGCCGGCAACGACATCGCCTACACCGGCATCGATCGCTGGCACCTCCACCCGGTTCTCATCGACCTCCTGGCCGAGCGGGTCATGCGAGTCCTCATCGGCCTCCCGCCGGGGTCGTCGGTGGAGACGTTGTTCACTGCCCACTCCCTCCCCGAGCGGGCCCTCACGCTCGACGACCCCTCCTATCCCGACCAGCTGCACCAGACCGCTGAAGCCGTCGCCACCCGATGTGGGCTCAAGCGCTGGCGCGTGGCGTGGCAGAGCGCCGGCCGTACCCCCGAGCCCTGGATCGGCCCCGACCTCCTCGAGGTGATCCCGCGCCTCCCCGACGACGGCGTGGAGTCGGTGGTCGTCTGCCCGGCCGGCTTCGTGTCCGACCATCTCGAGGTGCTCTACGACGTGGACATCGAGGCGCGCGCCGTGGCCGAGGCCGCCGGCCTGCGCCTCAGCCGGACGTCCTCCCTCAACGACGATCCCCGGTTCATGGCCATGCTGGCCGACGTCGTGCGGTCGGCGGTGCGGTCGCCGGTGTCGTCGTGACCGCCCGAGTGGCGGTCGTCGGCGGGGGGATCACCGGACTGGCCGCGGCTTGGGAGCTGCAGCGGTCGGGCGCGGAGGTCATGGTGCTGGAGTCGTCGGACCACCTTGGGGGCAAGATCGTCACCGACGACATCGGGGGCCACCCCGTGGACCTAGGGCCCGACGCCTTCGTGGCCCGCACGCCCGAGGCCACCGAGCTCTGCAGGGAGCTGGGCCTGGAGGACGACCTGGTGACGGCGGCCACCGACCACGCCGCAGTGTGGGTGGGCGGACGTCTCCGCCCACTGCCCTCGGACATCCTCCTCGGAGTACCCGGCCGCCTCACGTCCGTCGCCCGCTCGCGCATCCTGTCCCCGGTCGCGGTGGCCCGGCTGGCTCTGGACGGTCTCCTCCCCCGGGGACGAAGGAAGGACGGCGACGGTGACCTGTCGGTGGGCGACCTGGTGGCGGCCCGGCTCGGCCGCCAGGTTCACGACC
>JADDQT010000156.1 GCA_016781225.1 Actinomycetota bacterium | reverse complement strand
AGCTCCGGCGAGCGATTCGGGTGTGCTCTGCGGCGGGAGGGCCGGTGGTACGGGTAGGCGTGCCGCCGCCGCCCGCAAGGCCGCCCCCAGGGCCGCCATGTCCGGGAAGCGATCGGCGTGACGACGGGCGATCGAGCGTTGCACCACCGCCGCCAACTCCGGGGGCCCGAGCGTTTCCTCCCTTCCGGGGCCGTGGCGTCCGGGCGGTCGCCCGCACAGCATCTCGTGGCACACGGCACCGAGGGCGTAGACATCGCTGCGCTCGTCGGCCTTGGCCCCTTCGACCACCGCCGGATCGACGTAGCCCTCCGTGCCCATCACCGTGCCGCTGCCGGCCCCACGCCCGGGATCGTCGTCGGTGGTAGGAGCGGCGAGGCCGAAGTCGCCAAGCACGGGGATCCCTTCAGAGGTGAACAAGATGTTGGCCGGCTTGACGTCGCCGTGTACGAGGCCCCTGCGGTGGACAGCACCCAAGGCGTCGGCCAACGGGACGGCCACGGCCACGGCTTCCTCGGGCCGCAGCCTTCTCCGGCGTGCCAACAGGGTGGCCAGGGAGCCTCCGGCGGCATACTCCATGGCCAGGGCCGAGCCGGCGCCGTCGGGGACCACATCTAGGACCCGGACCACATTGGGGTGGTCCAAGGAGGCCAGTGCGGCGGCCTCCCGCATGAGCCGCTCGGCCACCTCGGGACCAGCGGACCCCCGCAGCCGCTTCAGGGCCACCACCTGCCCGCCACCCCGGACGCCGCGGCGAGCGCGGTAGACGGTGCCGGTGCTCCCCTTCCCGACCACGGCGTCGAGCCGGTAGCCGCTCGAGCGGCGCCCATCGTCCGGCACCGGCCCTATCTGTGATCCTGCCCCATGCACCACGGTCCTCCTCGCCCCGAGGTGGACATGATGCTACATGAAATGCACTTATGTACTCGCCGGCTGGCCGACGAGTCACCCAGCGCACCCACCGGTCGATGCCATTGGCGTCGCCCTCAACCATTTGTCGAGACTTGGGGCGAAAGCCCAGGTCAGGGCGTTGTCCCCAGGTTATGCGGCGCGGAATCCACCGGGCCGGAACCTTGCTGTCGGATCTAAGTGTCACATACCGTTGGTATACACAGGCTTGTGAACGTACGTTCGCTTAGCATGTGTGTCGGGAAGGGCGCGGGCGATGGTTGAGGGCGACCAGGCGGAAGAGCGGTTCTCTACAGGCGGCCTTGAATTCAAGCAGGCACTCCGGCGCGTGCTAGCGGGTGGCCGAGAGGACGAGCAGGCGACAAGCGGTCCGGAGGAAGACATGAGCGAGGTATTAGCGGGGCGAGAATTGACCGACGAGGAGCTGGTAGCGGTAATAGAGACCACGCGCTCTGGCGTGGCCGATGGAACAATTCCACTGGTCAGTGACGAGCGTGGGTTGCGAGAAGACATCCGCAGGCGGTTCAGCCTCTAGGAGGCGGTGCAGCCGCTAGGCTCGCCGCCTTTATGGCGTGGGAAGTTGTTCTAACAGATGCCGTCGCGCCTGACCTGGCCCAGTTCGATGATCTGGATGTGGTTACCGCTGATCTGATGGCTTGGGTTGAACAAGGCCCGCCCTGCACCACGATGAGGACTGTGGAAGGGGCCGTTACCTATGAAGACGTTACGCCGGGTGGTCTTCGGGTGAACTACTTCATCGGCGTTGCGCCGAGGGCTTACGTGGCCGTGGTCCGTATTCGAAGGCCCTAATGGCTGGACAACGCTCGCTTGTACGACAGGCGCCTCCCGAAGGTCTGACTAACCAGTCTTTCCATTCGTGCGGTGTCTGTCATCTTCCGGGTGCTGAACCGGAAGTCGAACTCCGCGAGGTACCGAGGCAAGTGGACCGTCGAGACGTGGTGGTGCGTACCATCGATCGACCGCTTCAGCTGCGAGAAGAAGTTCTCGGCCTTGTTCGTCGTCACCGTCCCATCGGACTCATAGCGCACGTACTCACCTGCGTTGTGATTCACACTCTTGTGGGCTGCCAGTTCTGGCCGCAGTACGCGGTAGCTCCGGTATTCGTCAGTATGCAGCACCGTTGCGCCTAGGTTTACCTGCTTGGGTATGGCCTTCCTGAGCGTGGCGCCGGTGATATCGGGAATGGTCCGGGAACGGGCCTCACCCGTCTCTTGGTCGATGAGAGAGAGCACCACGGTCTTACCGCTCCGGCCGCGCTGCTGCGGCTCTCGCTGGCCGGGGATGATGCGCTCGCCTTCCCTCACGACCTTCTTGTGCCGGTTCATCTCGGAGCCGCCGATCACCGTCTCATCCGCAACCACTGTCCCTCGCATTTCCTCAACGAGCGCGCCACGCTCTATTGCCTCCCGGATGCGATGCAGCATGAACCACGCCGTCTTGTTAGTCATGCCGAGTGTGCGGTGAACCTCATGCGCCGCAACGCCGTTCTTACTGGCGGACATATGTAGAGTGCCAGAAGCCACTTAGAGAGCGGAACTTGCGACTTTTCGAAGATCGTACCAACCAACACCGAAAACTGCTTCCGGCACTTACCACACTTCCAGATACGCCGATGGGAGACTTTGCCGGTGTGCGTCCGGCGAACACCGTTGCGCGGCTTAAGAAAGTAGGCCCGATTGACGCTTTCGCAATGAGGACACACGGACCGTCCGGCCACCGCATTGTCTTCGACCAGCTTGTAAGCGGCCGACTCATCCGAGAACTTCTTAGCGAGAACCGCGGGAATTCAACGTTTCCATTACCGCCATTCTACGGCGAGGGTGTGACAGTAAATGGGTGCGCTGGGTGACCAGCCCCCGCCGGCTGCGGCGGGTTGCTAAGCCGGACTACGCAAAGGGGTCAGCGAAGGGGTTCTCGGGCAGAGGCTGGGCCTCGGCCCGGCCGGCGGGTTGCTCCACGCCGTAGGCGGCGTATCCCGTCTGCTCGAGCTGCTGAGCCAGCTCAGGTCCGCCGGAGGCCACGATGCGCCCCTCCGAGAGCACGTGGACCACGTCGGGGCGTAGCTCGTGGAGTATCCGGCTGTAGTGGGTGATGGCCAGCACTCCGAGATCGGACTCCGAGGTGGCTGCCTCTATGCGCCGGGACACCGCCCGCAGGGCGTCGATGTCGAGGCCGGAGTCGATCTCGTCGAGCACGGCGAAGCGGGGCCGGAGCACGCCGAGCTGGAGCGTCTCGTTGAACTTCTTCTCGCCGCCGGAGAACTCCACGTTGAGCGGACGAGTGAGGAGCTGCTGGCGAAACCCGATGCGCTCGGCCTCATGGCGCACCAGCTCCGTCACCTGGCTCCTTTGGCGGCCACTGGCCGCGAAGGACTCCTCCAGGGCGGCCTGCAGGCTCACGCCCGGCACCTCGACCGGGTACTGCATGGCGAGGAAGAGCCCCGCCTGCGCCCTCCGCCAGGTGGGAAGGCCGAGCAGCTCCTGGCCATCGACGCTCACGCTGCCCGCCTTCACCTCGTAGCCGGGCCGGCCCATCAGGACGTGGGCCAGCGTGCTCTTTCCCGAGCCGTTGGGCCCCATCACGGCGTGGACCTCACCGCTGGAAACGGTGAGGTCTATGCCCTTGAGGATCTCACGCTCGCCGATTCCGGCCCGGAGTCCCGATATCTCGAGCAGGCTCACGGGATCACCACCATCACTTCGTCGCCCTCCACCTGCACCTCGTAGACGGGGACCGGCTTGGTGGCAGGAAGCGACTGCGGTTCTCCGGTGATGAGGGAGAAGGCGCTGCCGTGCTTCCAGCATTCGATCTCCAGGTCCTCGGCGAGCACCTCCCCCTCGGAGAGGGAGAAGTTGGCGTGGCTGCACCGGTCGCCCACGGCGTAGAAGTCATCACCCACGCGCACCAGGGCGATGCGGTGCCCGGCGGTGTCGAAGCGGCGTGCCTGACCCGGAGCGAGGTCACCGACGGCACACAGGCGCTCACGGCTCGTCACGCCGTTCCGGTCCCCAGCGGAGCCGGCTGGGCCTCGGCAGTCTCGGGTTCGGACGTCCTCAGTGCGGCCGTCTCCAGCCTGGCCTTCTCCAGCTTGGACGCCACCGCCTGACGCAGCGGCGGGCGCAGCCCGGTCACGTTGATGTCCTCGAGGATCTCCTCGAAGAACCCGAGCACGATGAGGCGGTCGGCCGCCTCGGGCGGCAGCCCGCGGGCCTCGAGGTAATAGCGCTGCTCCTCGTCGATGGGCCCGACGGCGGACGCATGGCTGCACTTGACGTCGTTCTCCTCGATCTCGAGGTTGGGCACGGAGTCGGCGTGGGCGCCTTCGCCGAGAACCAGGTTGCGGTTGGTCTGGAAGGCGTTGGTTCCCGCCGCACCCTTTCGGATGCGAATCAGGCCGCTGTAGACGGCCCGGGAATGGTCCTCCACCGCGCCCTTGAACAGCAGGTCGCTCGTGGTCTTGGGGGCGTCGTGGTCCTGGAGGGTCCGAAAATCGTGCATCTGGTCCCCGTCGCCGAAGTACAGAGCCCGCAACCGACTTGTGGCACCGAGGCCGTCGAGCCGCGAGTCGGCGGCCACCCGGGCGTACTCCCCGCCCAGGGCCACGAGCACGGAGTTGAGCGTGGCGTCGCGGCCGACGCGACTGGTCTGATAGCCCACCTGCCAGACCTTCCGACCCAGCTCCTGCATGCCGACGTAGGCAATGTTGGCCGCATCGCCGGCGTCCAGCTCCGCTACCGGCGCCACGAACGCAGCCAACTCCGGGGGAGAGGCCACGTGGTCGACGACGCTGACCTGTGAAGCCTCCCCGGCCTTGACGACCAGCCGGGGAAAGACGGCGCTGCCAGCGGCGTCCACCCAGTGCAGTACGAGTACGGGGCGCTCGACGGCCACCCCTCGAGGTACCCGCACCGTCACCACGTCCGCCATCAGGGCCGTGTTGAGGTCCACGAAGAAGTCGGGGGCAGCGGCCACCGAGCCCACCAGGTCCTCGCCGCCGGCGGGGTCGTCGTCCAGGGTCCCGAGGAGCACGCCTCGCTCGGCCAAGGCAGGTTGGAGCTCGGTGCGCACCACACGGCCGTTGTGCACCACCACCAGGCCGGCCCGCTCCCCCACCGCTGCCGCCACCGCCTCCAAGGCCGGGGGCAGCTCTGAGCCCAGGCCGGCGCCGTCCACAAGCCGGTCACCTGTGCCCGGCGTCAGGGGGGAGTAGGCGTCCAGGTCGAGCTCGTCGATCCTGCTGTAGCGCCAGACCTCTTGGGCCTCGGTGGGTGGATCGGCTGCCCGGAAGCGCTCGCGTGCCGCGTCCCGGCGCGCCCGCAGCCATGGCGGACCGGGCAGGTCGGAAGGGGCGTCTGCCGGGAAGGGGCTCAAGGAAGTGTGGGCGCGAGTGGGGGCCGGAGCGGCCCACGTACGACGGCGAATCCTACTGGCCGCCAGGCCACGCCCCCTCCGCCGGCCATCAGAGGGTGAACCGTCCCTCGGCGCACGCCGTGACCCGCCCGCCGACGCGCAACGCGCCGGGTTCGGCGCGGACCTCGATG
>JADDQT010000155.1 GCA_016781225.1 Actinomycetota bacterium | reverse complement strand
TCCGACAGCCCTGGGACGGGAGGGATGGCGGGACTGGCTCCGGTGGCCACCACGATGGCCCGGTCGACCTCGATCTCGGCGGCCAGCAGCCACCACCCGACCCGGCGCCACGATTCGACCCTCGCCTCGGATGAAGCGCCCACCCTTGGCCTCGAACCGCTCGGCGGCGACACGATCGTCCCAGTCGTCGGTGACCTCCTCGCGGATGCGTCGAGCAACCGGCTCCCAATCGGCCGCGACCGAGGCATCGCCTGCCATGCCTGTCACACGGTGCGCCTCGGCCCGGACCGCCATCTTGGAGGGGACGCAGCCCCAGTAGGGGCACTCGCCGCCCACCAGATCCCGCTCCACCGCCACCACGTCGAGGCCGGCTTGGGCCAGGCGGCCGGCCACTTCCTCGCCTCCGGGTCCCATGCCGATCACCACAGCGTCGGCTCGTTCGCTCATGTGGTTGGAACCCGGCCCGGGGCTGAGCGCTTCCCGGGATCGGGGTCAACCCCCTCAGTCACCGGCTCGGGTCGTGGAGGGAGGGTGGCTGTCTCGTCTGACTGGTCGGCGTCGCGTCCGGGGCGGCATCCGGCGCCCCTTGCCGGCGTGGTCCCTGCGCTTCAGTGGAGAGACCGCAGAGCGAACCAGGCGCCCGCCATGACCGCTATGCCCACCACCAAGAGCCGCACATCGCGGTCCCGCCGGAAGACGACGAAGGCGCCCGTCAGGACTAGGACCGCAACGGCCAGCTGAACGGCCACGGCGCGGTCGGTGCGGGGCAGGAGCAGCTCCATCAGGCGGGCGAGTCCGCCTCACCCGCCCCGCCCTCCTCGGCCAAACGGGCCCCGAAGGCCCTGAGTCGGTCCAGGGTCTCGGCGTCCACCTCCCGGCCCCGCCTGGCCAGGGCATCCTTGATGGCCTGGTAGGTCTCGGCCTCGAGACCGCACCGGCGGCAATGCTCGAGATGGCGAGAGACCCGACGGGCGGTGAGGTCGTCGACATGGCCGTCGAGGTAGCTCTGCAGGACCTGGGCCACCTCGGCGCAGGTGGCCTCCCGTTCCGCACGTCGCCGTCGTATCCAGTTTCTCATCGCGTGCCGCTCCTCGGTGCCAGCCCAGCAGCTGCCAGGCGGTTCCTGATGCGGGTCCGGGCCCGGTGCAGCCGGCTCATCACGGTCCCGACCGGCGCCCCGATGGCCTCGGCCGCCTCGGCGTAGGTCAGCCCGTCCACGTCGATGAGCTCGACCACTTGCCGGAAGCGATCGGGAAGGGCGTCGAGGGCGTCGACGACCACGGCGTCAAAGCTGGCCCCTACCACGACCGCCTCCGGAGAATGGCGGTGCTCGTCCTGTTCGTCCGACTGTTCAAGTGCGGCGTCGGGATCATCGAGAAGCTCGGGGCGGCGGCGGCGGGTGCGGTTGATCTGGGCGTTGCGCATGATGGTTAGCAGCCATGCCCGGGGATGGCTGCCGTCGAAGGACTCGATCGACCGGTAGGCCCGAATCAGGGTGTCCTGCACCAGATCCTCGGCGTCAGCGGGGCGGGGCACCAGGGTGCGTGCCACCCTGAGCAGGACGTCGATCTCGGGCACGACGTATCGGCCAAAGGCGTCGCCTTGGCCTCCCTCGCCGGGAGCCGGTGATCCGCTCACGCATGGGGAACCCGATCTCGAATCCGGGCATTCCCCGGGGAATGACGCTTGTGAGCTTGGGGGTTCCCGAAGCGTGACACGGGGCCAGCACCGCCGACTCAGAAAGTCCATCGACGTCTGGGTCGACGACGAGGTGCATGGCACCTCCAGCGTCACAGTCGCCGCCCACCTACGGGAGTGCTGGGACTGTTCGTCTATGGCGGAGACGACTCTGCTCGTCAAGCGCTCGCTTCGGCGACTGGGAGAGGCGAGACCGCCACCGCTGGCTGCCGCCCGCCTCCGCCGCTTGGCCAGCGAGTTGGCGGCGATGTGATCACAGGTTCGGTGGACCTATCGCCGCCTTCGGGGGGCGCCCGGTAACGGACACTTATGGCGCGCCCCATAACGACGTGGGGCCGTCGGGGACGGGGACCACCCCATACCTGCGGCGGATGTCGCAACAGAACGACGCTCGAACCCGCGGCGCTGGCCACGACAGAATCAGCAGCTCGCCGACCCCCGGTCGAAATCCGGAAGCCGTCATCCCGGCGCCCATGCCGGTGGACAACCCATCGCTTCGTCATGTCAAGAGGGGATCAATGGGCACCGTCACCGTCCTGGCCAGCCGCGACCGCCTGCACGGCTGCCACCGATTTACTTTCCGCTCTGTTTCCGCTGGGGACGGCAATAGACGACCAACTACCAGCAAGCGTTGGCAACGGTCGTCCGGCGCGGTTTCTGCCACCTGAGCGGGGACTTTGCCAGTTTTCGCTGGTCAGGCGGCACTTCAGGCTGAGCGGCGAGGACTCATTAGCAGTGAGTCCGATTCGGCCGCTCTCGCACCTCTCCTTATCGTTAGTGTACGTCCGCCCACCGCCGGCGGCTTCTTCGACTAATCGATGTCGGCGACCGTGATGGAGAAGACCGCTGTGTGACTCGCCCCGGGCTCGACCAGCCTCAGCGAGTCGTCCTCGAAGACGAGGGCGTTGGTGCGCGCGGTCATGGGCTCGAAGCAGATGAGCTCCTTCTCGGGTGGCGCCCAAACGATGGCGACGGAGTAACCCTCACGGAACTCCACAGCGACGCGTCTACCCCCCTCCCCACAGCTCGAAGACGCTCCCGTCCTCCAGATCGTCGAAGCCGTCGTCGTACACGCGCCCACCGAGCGGTCCGGGCGGTATGCTCACGGTCTCGCTCGCTCCAGTGGGGATCATCCCGTCATCCACCAGAACGCGCCTTCGAACCGGCATGCTCACCTGCCATTCCGCCCGTGGCAGGTCGGGCAGCCGGAAGTACGGGTGATAGCCGAACGACACCGGAACGGGTACCTGCCCCGTGGCACGCAGCGTTGTGAAGATGCTCAGCGTGGCTTCTTCGAGGTGGGCCTCGATCTCCACTTCGTGAGGGAAGGGAAAAGCGGCCATCAGCTCTGGATGCAGCGTCCAGTCCAAGCGAGCGGCGAGGCGAGCTCCCGACTCGGCCGCCTCGCGTCCAAAGACCTCCCAGTGCGGCCAAGCCGCAACCAGTCCGTGGATGGGCATGCCCCTACCGTCTTCCTTGACCAACGAACTGGCAGCGGTGAGATCTACCTCGTTCCCCGCCACGGTGAAGCGCCTCTCGCTCAGGCGATTGGCCCACGGGTGGAGGAACGGTATGCCCATCGTCCGCCCCCGCGCCGCGTAGGTGGCGAGCCCGTCACGTGTGTGGACAGCTCAGCCCCGTGAGACCGAAGGGAGCAGCCCACCATCCCGACGCTGGGTACGAACGTGCGTCGACGCCTGCGCCGAACGACGACAGCGTGACACCGGGAAAACGTTCGACCGCCACATCGCTGACGGCGTAGGAACGCCCTTGGTGAGAAGCCCTCACAGACCTTCGGGACGCAGAGAGATCGACGCAGCCAGGCCGTAGTGGTCGGAGGCCGCCACGGGCGGCTCTTTGTCGTCGACGCGATCGAAGGTGACCCACGCGTCGTGGACCTCGATGCGGTCGTCGACGAACAGGTAGTCGATGACGACGCCCTCACCCGAACGGCCGCCGAGGGGCGTTGGAATGGTCCGGGAAGGCTCGGTGCCGTGCACGGCCTGGTAGGCAGAGCGAAGGCGCTCCGACAGGAGTGCCACAGTGGCCGCCGCAGGGCGGGAGTTGAAATCTCCCACCAGCACCTGCGCCACCCCGGGCCGACTGTCCATCCAGTTCAACAGCTGACCGGCCTGCTTGGTACGGAGCGCTTCGTTGGCCACTCCGGACGCCAGATGGACGTTGTAGAAGTCGAGCAGCTCGCCGTCCACCAGCCGGAGCCGTACCACGTTGGCGACCCGGGCCTGGCCTTCCAGACGAAGGTGGTCTCTTCCCACGACGGGTAGCCGCGTGAGGATGGCGATGCCCTCCCAGAACCACCACCACCCGCTCTTGTAGGTGGGATGGACCTCATATGACAGCGCCCGGTCCTGGGCGGTCAGCTGATTGGCTATCCAGCGGGCCTGCCGTGGGTAGAAGTGTCGGAGCTCCTGCAATCCGATGACGTCGGGCTGCAGCTCTGCGAGCTGCGACGTCAACAGTGCGGCTCTGTCCGCCCAGTTGTCTGCGATGTTGCGGCAGTTGAGCGTGCCGACGGTAAGGGTGGGTGGCAGCGATGCGAGCCCCCTCTCGAGCCTGGAGGAGAACCTAGTGCTCCCTCTCCTCGCCCGGAGCGCCCGGGACCGCCCGGCAGCGCCGCCCAGTCGGAGAAGTTAATCCTCTTTCTGTTGTTTACTTCCTTGGCCAAGGGTAGGGTTCGCCTCTCGAAGCACTTGGGCTGCAAGTCGCGACCTTTAGAGCCCATGGGGGTCATGCCGGCGGGAGGTAGCCATGCGTGTACTCGGCATCAACTCGGTTTTTCACGACCCTGCGGCGGCACTCGTGGTCGACGGCGAGGTCGTGGCCGCCGCCGAGGAGGAGCGCTTCAGCCGGCGCAAGCACGGTAAGCAGGCCGTGCCCTTCTCCACCTGGGAGATGCCCGAGCAGGCCGCGGCCTGGTGCCTGCAGCACGCCGGCGTGGAACCGGCGGAGCTGGACGCGGTGGCGTACTCCTACGAGCCGGCGCTTGCACCGCCCACCGGCCAGAGCGTCGATGAGATGACCGCCGGAGGGTGGGAGGGCCTGCGCACCCTCTACGCCCGCCAGGCCCCGCTGTTCCTGCGGGCCGCGCTCCCCGACCTCGACCCCGAGCGGGTGAACTTCGTGCCCCATCACGTGGCCCACGCCGCCTCGGCTCACCTGGCCGCCCCCTATCCCACCTCCAGCGTCCTCGTGCTCGACGGCCGGGGTGAACGGGCGTCCCACCTGGCCGGCAGCTGCGTCGACGGTGACCTCGAGGTGCTGGCCTCCCAGCAGCTGCCCCACTCACTCGGCCTCATGTACGAGGAGGTCACCGAGCACCTCGGGTTCCGCCGGTCCTCGGACGAGTACAAGGTCATGGCCCTCGCCGCCTACGGCGAGCCGCGGTTCCTCCCCCAGCTGCGGGAGGCGGTGCGTGCCGGCGACGACGGCGGCTTCTCCGTGGCGGCGATCGACTGGAGCGACTTCGTGCCCCGCCACACCCGTGGCCAGGAGTGGGGGACCGATTACGCCGACCTCGCCTCCAGTGTCCAGACCCGGCTGGAGGAGGTCCTTCTCGACCTGGCTCGTTGGCTGCACGGCCAGACCGGCCACACCGACCTCACCATGGCCGGCGGCGTGGCCCTCAACTGCGTGGCGAACACCCGCCTCGCTGAGCAGGGACCATTCGAGCGCATCTGGGTGCAGCCCGCCGCGGGCGACGCGGGCACGGCGTTGGGGGCGGCGCTCTACACGGCCCATGCCC
>JADDQT010000154.1 GCA_016781225.1 Actinomycetota bacterium | reverse complement strand
TGGTCACCAACCTCGACGCGTCCGACTACCTGGGTCGGCTGGCGATGGGACGCGTCGTGCGCGGCACGCTGAGCGCCGTCCGTCCGGTCGCCCTCGTGAACGCTGCCACGCCGCCCCCTTCCCCTCGCCGCCCGGGCCAGCTGCTGGCCGTCGAAGGCCTCGGTCGGGCCGAGGTTGACGAGCTCCAAGCCGGTGACCTCTTCGTCCTCGCCGGCTTCCCCGAGGTCGAGATCGGCGACACGCTGGCCGACCCCTACAACCCGGACCCTCTCCCGCGCCTCCGCGTCGACGAGCCCGTGCTGCGCATGACCTTCGGGGTGAACACCTCACCCCTCGCCGGCAGGGAAGGGCGTTACCTCACCTCACGGCACCTGCGGGAGCGCCTGGCCCGGGAGGTGCTGGGCAACGTGGCCATCCGCGTCGAGGACACCGACTCACCCGACGTGCTCCAGGTGGCGGGCCGGGGCGAGCTCCAGCTGGCGGTGCTGATCGAGTCCATGCGGCGGGAGGGCTACGAGCTGGAGGTGAGCCGCCCCGAGGTGTTGACCCGAGAGATCGACGGCAAGCGCCACGAGCCCATCGAGGAGGGCGTCATCGACGTCGCCGACGAGCACGTTGGGACCGTTCCCCAGGCGCTCGCACCTCGCAAGGGCCTCGTGCTCGACCTGCGCGCCGGCGACCCCGGGCGCACAATCATCAACTTCGAGGCACCGGCGCGGGGGCTGCTCGGCTTTCGCTCCCAGCTCCTCACGGTGACGCGTGGTACCGCCATGCTCCACACGCGCCATCGAGGCTGGTCGCCTTGGGCCGGGGACATGCCGAGCCGGAGAGGCGGGGCCATGGTGGCCGACCGCTCCGGCGTGTCCACGGGCTACGCCCTCGACAACCTCCAGCTCCGGGGCGAGCTGTTCATCGGCCCCGGAGAACCGGTGTACGAGGGGATGGTGGTAGGGGAGAGCTCGCGCCCCGGCGACATGATGGTGAACGTCAGCCGGGAGAAGCAGAAGACCAACATCCGCACCCACGCCGCGGACGATGCCATCAAGCTCACGCCTCACCGGGTGCTCACCATCGAGACCGCCGTCGATCTTGTGGTGGAGGACGAGCTGGTGGAGGTGACGCCGTCGTCCGTGCGGGTGCGAAAGCGCATCCTCATGGAGTCCGACCGCCGGCGAGCCTCCAAGCGCTGACGCCGGGCGTCGACCGAGGTACTGGTCAGCCGGCGGCGACGACAGATTCGTCAGCCGCGGCGGGCCGCTCGGCCATGCGCTCGGCCATGCGCCGGCCGGCCTTGCCGATGCGATCGATGCGACGGACCAGGGCGTCGCGAGCCTGCTCGGCTTCGGCGCTGAGATTCTCCAACTCGGTCACGCCCCAGTCTCGCAGGACCACGGGTACGAGGATCTGCTCGTGGTGAATGCGAACGTCATAGATGCCCGCCTTGGCGATGGCCTGGGCATGCTGCGTGAAGCCGGCGATGCCTGTGCCGGGCATCTGGAAGTCGCGGACCTGACGCTCTATGGCGATCACCATCGTGGACGGGTCGGCCTTCAAGGCCGCGCTCACCAGGTCGCGGTAGAAGAGGAAGTGCAGGTTCTCGTCGGCTGCCACCCGGGCCATGACCTTGTAGCCGGCGGGATCCTCGAGCACCTTGCCCGTGGCCCGGTGAGAGATTCGGGTGGCCAGCTCCTGCAGGGCCACGTAGACCATGACCTCGGCCTGGTTGGGGGGCTCCGGCGTGACGCCGTGGCTGACCTGCTGCATCCGGCCCCGCTCGAGCTCGATGGGATCGAGCGCCTCGGTGACCGTCAGGTAGTCACGGATCACCATGGCATGGCGGCCCTCTTCGGCGGTCCAACGCCGGACCCACTCCCCCCAAGGGCCATCGGCCCCGAGAAGGCGCTCGATGGTCCGAAAGTAGTAGGGGAGGTTGTCCTCGGTCAGGAGGTTGACGAACAGGGCGCTGCGCACCGAGTCGGGGATGGGGTAGACCTGCGGGTCCCACTCCTCGCCCGGCTCGAAGTCCCGGCCACGGCTCCACGGCACGTACTCATGAGGAAACCACTCCTGGGCGGTGGCCAGGTGTCGCTCCAGGAGACGTTCGGCCTCCGGGGCCAGCTCGTGGAGGAGCGCGAGGTCCGTCTCACCCAGCACCCGACCAGCCTACCGACCGGTCGGTAGGCGACACAAACTCGGACGAGCTACGAGAGTCGCTGCCCCCTGGCCTCAGTTCCCTGCTGAGCGCTGGCCGTCTCGCTGCCTCAGCTCGCTCGCTGCCGGCGGGCCACCCGTGTGGTCGGGGGGCGACGGTGCCCGGAGCGGACGGTCGCTCCGTTTCGACCGGGCTGCGGGGCGGCTGCCGGCGAAGGACGGCGCTGAGCCAGCGTGACCCGGTCCCGGCCCGCTTTCTTGGACTCGTAGAGAGCTACGTCGGCGGCGCGGATCAGCTCCTCGCCGGTAAGGGCGTGAACCGACAGTGTGGCCACGCCGGCGCTCACCGTTACAGGCGGGTCGGCGGTTCCGAGGGCAAGGGCTCTTCGCACCTGCTCTGCCAGGGCTACTGCGCTGGCGGAGGGGCAGTTCGGGAGGACGAGGGCGAACTCCTCCCCGCCGTACCGGGCAGCAGTGTCCACCTGCCTGACGCTCTCGAGCAGCAACTGGCCCATGAGGCGCAACACTGCGTCGCCGTGCTGGTGGCCGTGCTCGTCGTTGAGCTTCTTGAAGTGGTCGACGTCGAGCATGACCACACTCAACGGTTCGCCGCTGCGGCCTGCCCTTGCCACCTCCTGCTCGAGCGCTTCGGAGAGGGTCCTACGGTTGGCCAAGCTGGTGAGCTCGTCGACGCGCGCCAGACGCTCAACCTCTCGCAACAGGCCGGCGTTCCTCAAGCAAAGAGCGCCGTGGGCGGCAAACTCGCCAAGGGCGTTCACCCGGGTGCGGCTGATCACCGGCGCCAGTCCGCCCCCGCGCTCGACGATCAGCGCCCCGACCGGCCTCCCGTCGGCCACCATCGGCATCACCATGAGGTTGCCTGCGTGGCCCAGGGCGTCGCTCAGCCCAGGCGTGTCGCCGCCGAGGCGGCGCACGAGTTGGACGCGCCGCTCGTCCCATGCTCGGCGCAGGACCTGACCCGGCTCTCGGGCCCGGGCGTCGGCCAGCAGGCAGTGTCGCTCGCCCACGCCGTCTCGAACCCACACCTCCTTGACGCTGGTCTCATCACCCAGGACCACGGCGGCACGGGGGAAGCCGAACGTGTCCAGGATGCTGGTCAGCAGCACGCTGACCACCTGCTCGGCGGAGTGAGCCTCCTGGAGCTCGTTGGCCATGACGGACAGGTACCGCAGCTCCCTTCGGCGTCGACGCAGCTCGCGCTCGTTCACTGCGGAGAAGGCGGCAGTTGCCGTGGCAAAGCCCAGGAAGGTGACCAGCGCAGACAGGACGGCGAAGTCGGTGGGCGTTGCACCGCCGAAGCCGGGCGCCTTCCACTCCGGGCTCAGACCGGTGGACATGGCGTAGTAGGCGATGACGAAGAGGAGGCAGTGCCAAACGGCGATCTTGAGGCCGGTTCGGTAGGAGGCGAGCAGCGTGGTCGCAACGACATGGAGCACGACCAGGGACGCCAGCACGCTCCCCGGCCCACCGGTCTGGGTGACGACGTAGCAGATCCAAATGCCGTCGGCCAGGAGACCGGCTCCTACGAGCATCAGTCTTCGGGTGTGCACGACCTGCCGTGCAACCTCGGAGGTGACCACGAACAAGAGGTAGACAGCCGTCACCTCCATCAGGGATCGGGCCGAGACCCCCATGAACTGAGGGACCACGAGGACGAGGCCCAGGGCGGTCAGCACCATGGCCAGCCGAAAGGCGTGAAGCACGCCGGTCCGGTCGGCCAGAGGCACGAGCTCGATGTCGGTCTCGGAAGCTCTCACGAAAACCCGAGGATCTCGTCGGCGAGCGGGGCCGCGGCCAACTTGGGGTCCCGCCTGTCGACGAACCATTGCAGGGTGACGAAGGCGATCAGCGCGGCAGCGATGGCCAGGGGGAACCAGAACCGAGCAGCGGTGCGAAGAGCTTCCTGGCCCAGGTCCACCTCGCCCTGCTCAGGGCGCCGAGCGATCTTGGAGGCGGGAACCGTCGGCGGCGGGACCGCTCCCGGTGGCTGGACGGAGGGAGCTACGCCCCCGATGGCGGTGGGCGGCGAGGCGCTGGGCGAGGATGGGACGCCCTGTGCCGTGGCCGACGACGAGGCCGGTGGGGCCGCCGGTGCCGGCCGGGACGGGGACAGGACCTGGGTCAATGGCTGGGCCAGATCTTCCACCGTGGGCAGTTCCTCGGGAACGATCCCGGGCGGAACGATCTGATCCACAGGCGTCTCCACCACAGGGGCGGTCACCGGCGGCACCGTGACGGGGGGCACATCCACGCGGACGGTGGTCGTGTCCGGAGCCGCTAGCGCTGGCGACGAGGTCATCGCCATTGCCGCGAGCAGCATGGCCGCCAGGCCCTTGCGCCGCCCTCCTTGCAGTAAAGCCACCGTCCCCCTTCGGACTGCTGTCCGGCGAACCATCGCCTCGATCAACCCATCGGCATGCGCGTCGGCCAACTTCAACACTTCACCCGGCAGGCTCGCCGGGGCGGGGGAACCTCCGAGGTCGACGTGGTAGGACGGGGCGGGTGAAGGAAGAGGTCATCTCCCGAGGGTTGACCGCCGGCGACTGGATCCTCGCCGGAGGCGTCTTCCTCGGAGGGGTCGCCATCGGCCGGGTGCTCCGGGCCCTGCTCACCCGGCGCATCACCCACGAGGACGCCGAGCGATCCGCGGCTGTCGTCCTTGGCCGCCTGGTCGGATATGTCGCCGTGATCGCCGGGTTGGTGTATGCCCTCTCGGTCCTCGAGGTCCGGCTCGGCCCACTGCTAGGAGCCGTCGGCATCGGCGGTATCGCCGTCGCCCTCGCCAGCCAGAGCCTGCTGGCCAACTTCTTGAGCAGCGTGATCCTCCAGGTCCGCCGTCCCTTCAAGCGTGGCGACGAGATCTCCACCAACGACTGCGAGGGAAAGGTCGAGGAGGTGAACTTCCGCACGGTGATCCTTCGCACGTGGGACGGGGAGCGGGTGTTCGTTCCCTCGGCGGCGGTGGTGAACGCGCCCATCGTCAACCTCACGTCGCTGCGTCGCCGGCGCACGACGCTCACCATCGGCGTCGCCTACGACACCAACCTCGAGCACGCCCAGCGGGTGCTGCAGCAGGCGGTCGCCGCCGTCGACGGCGTGCTCGAGTCGCCCGCTCCGGAGGCCCTCGTGGAGAGCTTCGGAGAGTCGAGCGTGGACTTCGCCGTGCGCTTCTGGCACCCACCGGAGACGGCGACTCTGTGGCAGGTGCGCAGCAGGGTGGCGATGGCCGCCAAGTCCGCCCTCGAAGACGCAGGCATCACCATCCCCTTCCCCCAGCGCGTCGTCCGTCTGCAGCAGCCCGGCCCGTCCGGGAG
>JADDQT010000408.1 GCA_016781225.1 Actinomycetota bacterium | reverse complement strand
CAGGCCACGGGTCTTCCCGATTCGACCACGCCGCTTCGGGTCCCAGGCGCCGGAGTGGCAACCCTCGATTCCTCGCTGCGCCTGGCGTACCATCCATGACCAGGTGCTCATGAAGGGAAGACCACATGGACGGCCGTAAGGCGCTCGGCATCAAGGACCGGACCGGGATCCCCGTGGTGGGGACGCGCGCCGATGGAGTGGGGAGCCGAGTCACGGAGGTCGCGCACCGGCTTCCTACACGCTGGGCGTGGTCCGCGGCACTCGTCGGGCCAGTAGTGGCCACGCTTTGCATAGCGCTCGAGCCCCCGCCGGAACCCGGCGCGACTGAACCGTTCTTCGGAGCCGTCCTCTACCTGGCTCTCGTGGTGTCATGGGCCGGTGCTGCCTTTCGAGCGATGCAGAGGCACCGCAGTGCGCTCGGCTGGGCAAGCGTCGTAGGGCTCCTGTCCGTGGCGATGACCGTCGCCTGCCCGACTGGTGGACATCACGCCAGTGTCGGCGCGTGGTGGTTCGGGCAGCTGGGCATCTCGGGAGGGGCATTGGCGCTCGCAGTCGCTGCCCGCTCGCGATTCCGTCCCCGGCCGGTTGCCGCGCCATCCTCCAGCACTGGAGGGCCTGCGTAGCTAGCAGGTGCCTGCCGTGACCGGAATGTCCTTGCCGGTCGTACGATCGCCGGCGTGGCCTATGACGAGGACCTTGCGGACCGCATACGGGAGCTGGTCGGCGGTGAATCGGACCTAACCGAGAAGAAGATGTTCGGCGGGCTCTCCTTTCTGGTCGGCGGCAACATGGCCGTGGCAGCAAGTGGCGAAGGGGGATTGCTGGTCCGCGTCGACCCAGCGGAGTCGGACACCCTTGTCGCCAGGTCGCAAGCTCGTCTGATGGAGATGCGCGGCCGTGCCATGCAGGGCTGGCTGCGGGTCGACGCTGAGCACGTTCGCACGAAACGTCAGCTCGCCAAGTGGGTCGAGCTGGGCACGACGTACGCACGGTCGCTGCCCGCCAAGCGGTAGCGGGGCAGCTGGCTAGTTGCTCACTCTCCCGGAGCAGGGCGAGGGGCGGGCTCAGGGTCCTGCGCCGCGGGCGGGGCAGGGGCGGAGGCCACACATGGGGGAACGCTCAGGGGAAAGTCCATCTCGCCGACCGTGACCGTGAGCGGCTGGGCGCCTGAGACCCGGCAGACCAGGCTCCACTCGGCCCCCCCCGAGGCGTTGGTCACCACGGGGTTGGGCGACACCACGGACCACTGACCCGGGCCCCCGAGCAGCGCGGGCAGGCCCACCACGGGCGCGCTGCGAACGATCCCCCGGTCGTCCACCACCCGGCGGAACACGCCGAAGGCGAGGTTGGCGGGCTGGTCCACGATCGGCGGGTCGGGGGCCACGGCCGAGGCCGAAGAGGTGTCGCCGAAACGGGCAACCACCAGGCTCACCAGCCGGGCCTCGGTGGCCTCGACGAAGAAGACCTCCGGCTCCAGAAGGGCCATGTCGGGAGCTCGCCACGCCCGCACCCGGTACCGGCCGC
>JADDQT010000407.1:0-1252 GCA_016781225.1 Actinomycetota bacterium | reverse complement strand
CCACGAAGGCCTCCCATATTCGACGAGCGCAGAGGGGAAGCGGGCGCCAGGGGGAAGTGCGCCGGGAGAGGCGCCCCTACTCTAGACCTCGGCTGTAGACCTCTCAGAACAGCCGGGCGGTGAGGGACTTGCGGTACTGCGCGGTGCGGGGGTCGTCGGGACCCATGAGCTCCAGCAGGTCGAGGTAGCGCTGGCGGGCGGCTTCGTCCGCCTTCACCCTGTCCAGCAGCGAGTCCAGCTCGGCAGTGGTGTCGTCATGGCTCTGGCCGTCGCCGGCGCCGACCCGTGCCAAGGCCGCCACTCGGCGAACCTCGTTCGTCTCCGGCACGCGGGCGAGCAGGGCGAGGGCCTCCTCGGTGCGGCCCTGACCCACGAGGATCTCAGCCAGGGCGACGACTGCACCCGCGTGGCTGGGGTCGATCTCGAGGGCACGGCGCAGCGACACCTCGTCACCCTTCTCCACCAGCAGGTCGACCTCGCTCTTGACCGGCAGCAGCGCGGCCACGAACTCCTTGACCTGAGCCTCGGGCAGCGCACCGATGAACTGGTTGACCACCTGGCGGTCCCGCAGGGCGAAGACGGCGGGGATGGACTGCACTTGGAAGGTGGCAGCCACCCGGGGGTTGGCGTCCACGTCGACCTTGGCCAGCTCCACGGCTCCGTCGGTGGCATCCACCACCCGCTCCAGGATGGGACCGAGCGTTCGGCACGGGCCGCACCAGGAGGCCCACAGGTCGACGACCACCGGTACCTGCGTAGAGCGCTCGAGGACTTGCTGCTCGAAGGTGGCGTCGGTGACATCGGCCATGACTGCCAGTCTAGGTTTGCCTGAGTGGCCGGCCTCTACGAGATGCGGACCGAGCGGGAGCTCGACTCGCCCGTGCTCATCCTCGGGATGGAAGGCTGGATCGACGCCGGCCTCGGAGGCGGCGGCGCCATGGCCCATCTACTCGAGGCGATCCCAACCGAGGTCATGGCCATCTTCGATGCGGACCAGCTGCTCGACTTCCGCTCCCGGCGTCCCGCCGTGCGCATCACCGACGGCGTCCTCGGGGGCCTCACCTGGCCCGAGATCCAGCTGCGGGCGGGCCGAGACCCCGGCGGCCGGGACGTTCTCATCCTCACCGGGCAGGAGCCGGACATGCGGTGGCAGGCCTTCGTGTCGGCGGTCGTCTCCCTCGCCACCGACCTGGGGGTCCGGCTGGTGGTGGGCCTGGGCGCCTTCCCCGCCCCTGTGCCCCACACCCGACCC
>JADDQT010000406.1 GCA_016781225.1 Actinomycetota bacterium | reverse complement strand
GCGCCGATGCTCGACGTTTCCCTCGGGCACATTTCGCCGCAGACCAGTGGCCGACGCTCCGTTTCCAGCCGCCCCCCGTCGAACCGTGCATGCGGTTCTCCCGCACACGGCTCACCGACGTCGTTCACCGCCGGCATTCGGCCTGCCCCGCCAGTCCCGGAAGGGCCTGGGAGCGACGACGGTTCCGTTGAGGTCGATCAGCCCGAGCTGGTTCGGTGTGGAAAACGCCACGACCCACCAGCCGAAGGCGCGGCTGCGCTTATGCCGCTTGGCGATGAACAGCGCCAGCCGCAGCCGAACATACGAGCCGATCTTGTCGAAGGCGAGGTGGCTGTTGCCGTACCGGAAGAACGCAGCCCAGCCGCGCACCACCCGGTTGACCTCAGTGACCACCTGCCCGACCGGCAGCAGCAGCCGGTGCCGGGAGGTGAGCTCCCGAACCCGGTCCCGGACGTGCTGCATCGCCGCCCGCGTGGGCCAGCGGGCCAGGAATTGGACGTGCCGGACCTTCGGCCCCTTCGCGCGCACCCATCGGTGGTGGAAGCCGAGGAAGTCCAGCCCCTCGCCGCCCTCGCTCAGGTGCACGATCCGGGTCTTGGCTGCTTTGATCGTCAGCCCCAGGTCCGCCAGCAGGGAGGTCAGCACGGCCAACGCCGCCTGCCCCTCGGCCTGGCTGGCGCAGCACACCACCAGGTCATCGCAGTACCGGACCAGCACCCCGCGGCCCGCGCCCGCCTGCCAGGCTCGGTCGAGCGAGTGCAGGTAGACGTTGGCCAGCAGCGGGGAAATCACCCCGCCCTGCGGGGTGCCGGAGACCGGTCTGCGGACCGAGCCACCGTCCATCACCCCGGCGTGCAGCATTTCGCGCAGGAGCTTGAGCAGTGCCCGATCGCTGACCCGTTCCTCCACCGCCGACATCAACCGGTCGTGCGGAATCGCCTCGAAGCAGTTGGCGATGTCCGTCTCGACCACCCAGCGCCGTCCCCGCCAGCACTCGTCGATGAGCACCTGCAGGGCGTCGTGCACGCTGCGCTTGGGCCGGAAGCCGAAGGAGCCGGGCAGGAAGCCGGCCTCGAATACCGGCTCGAGGACGATCTTCGCTGCCGTTTGCACGACCCGGTCCCGCACCGTCGGGATCGACAGCGGCCGGAACTCGTCCCGACCCGGCTTCGGGATCATCACCCGCCGGGTGGGCAACGGCCGGTAACTGCCGTCCTTCAGCTGCGCGGTCAGCTCGTCGAGCAGCCGGGACACCCCGTACTGCTCGACGTCGGCCAAGGTGGTCCGGTCGATGCCAGCCGCGCCGCGGTTGCGGCGCACCTGGACCCACGCCCGCTCCAAGACGTCCCTGCGATAGACCTTGTCGTGAAGCGCGTGGAACCGTCGCCCGGGATCGGCCTTGGCCGCCCGGTAGAGCGTCCGTTGCAGAGCTTGGACTCGATCTTGCTCGGTGGGACTAGCCACGAGGGCACTCACCCGCCCTTCCCTGCGCGTCAGGCGCATCGACGAAGCAGCGGCCCTTCCCTCACCGGCGGTTGTGTTGTCCGCTCGG
>JADDQT010000153.1 GCA_016781225.1 Actinomycetota bacterium | reverse complement strand
CCAGGGCATCGGGTGCTGTGGCGAGGCACCACCGGCGACCCACGGGGCGAAACGCCTGACCCCGGGCTGCTGGCTCTGAGCGTCGAGGATGTGATCGACGCACTGGACGACCTGGCCGGCGTGGGACGTCCCATTGGCATCGGCGAGGAGCAGCCGGCGTGAGCCCTCCTCCCGAAGAGCCCGACGGTCGGGTCACGGTCGTCGTGGTCACTCGCGACCGCTGCGACCAGCTGATGACGACGCTCGACCGCCTCGCTGAGCTGTCCGAGCGTCCTCCGGTCATCGTCGTGGACAACGGCTCGACGGATCCCACCGTGGCCACCGTGCGGTCCATGTTCCCCGCCGTGCGCCTCATCGAGATGGGTGACAACCGCGGCCTCGAGGCCCGCAATCTCGGCGTGGAGCAGGCGACCACGCCCTACGTCGCCTTCTCCGACGACGACTCGTGGTGGGCGGAGGGAGCGCTGAGCCGTGCCGCCGACACCTTCGATGCCGCGGACCGCCTGGGCCTGCTGGCTGCTCGGGTACTCGTCGGGGACGAGGCCCGGCTGGATCCCGTCAGCTCGGCCATGGCCGAGGACCTCCTACCGGGCGAAGCCGACCTACCGGGACCCCCCGTGCTCGGCTTCCTTGCCTGCGGGACCGTCGTGCGCCGTTCGGCCTTCTTGGAGGTCGGCGGTTTCGAGCCATTGCTGTTCTTCTACGGCGAGGAGCAGCTTCTCGCTCTGGACCTGGTGCGGGCGGGGTGGGGTTTGGCCTACGTCGACGAAGTCATCGCCCATCACCATCCGTCGCCTGTCCGGAACCAGGGCCGGCGCCACGAGCTCGAGGTGCGCAACGCCGTGTTGTCGGCGTGGATGCGTCGCCCCCTCGGTCCGGCGTTGACCATCACCGCCAAGGCCTTGGCAAGCGGTTGGTCGCATCCGGCGGCGCGCCAGGGGCTTCGCACCGCGTTTCGGAACCTGCCAGCGGCGCTGGCCCGGCGCCAGGTCGTCGATGCCGACCTGGAGCATCGAGTCCGGCTGCTGGAGCAGTTCGAACGCTCGACCCGGAGAGGGGCCGACTGACCGGGGAACCAACTCGACGGCGCCTCGCATCGACCCCTGTGTTGCTACTGTCCCGCGCCGGGGTTGAGCAACCAGCACCACCACATCCACCTAGATCAGGGAGCACTGCATCGATGGCTGAAACCGGGACCAAGGACAAGAACTACAACCTCACCAGCGTCCTCTACCACGCCCTCCAGGGCGGCGAGAACTACGACACCTACATCTCCGACGCCGAGGGCGACGACGAACTCGTCCAGTTCTTCAAGGATGTGCAGGAGGAGGAGAGGAACCGAGCCGACCGGGCCAAGAAGCTCCTCGCCGAAAGGCTCTCCTCCGACGAGTAGTCACTAGCTCCGGCCCGGGGCGAGGGGTCGTCCCTTCGCTCCCGGGCTGCGGTGCCACGGCGGAGGGAGTGGGATTTGAACCCACGGGACTCTCGTCCAAGGCTTTTCAAGAGCCTCGCATTCGGCCGCTCTGCCATCCCTCCCGGTCGCCCAAGGCTAACGGTGGCTCGCGTCAGCCACCGTCCATCTTTCGACCGCCCGTCTTGTGTCGCAGCGAGGCGATCCACTCGTCCGCTTGGCGCCACGCCTGCTCGGCGTCTCGGCGCCTGGTCGGTCCGTGGGCACCGGCCGCGGGGTAGGAACCCAGGAACTTGAGGCCGGGCAGGGCGACGTGGAGATCGCGAAGGCAGTCGGCCACCGGCTCGTCGTCCACGTGGCCGTCGAGGTCGATGATGAAGCAGTAGTCCCCCAGACCCTTCTTGGTGGGGCGTGACTCGATCTTGGTGAGGTTGATGTCGCGCGCCGTGAACTGGCCGAGGATGGCGTGCAAGCTGCCCGGTCGGTCAGCGGCCTGGAAGCACACGACGCTGGTCTTGTCGTGGCCGGTGGGCGCCGGGATGCCGTCGGCGGCGACCAGTACGAAGCGGGTGGAGTTCTCGGGATGGTCCTCGATGTCGGCGGCGACGATCTCCAGGCCGTAGAGCTTGGCGGCAAGGGCGTTGCCCACAGCCGCCGCCTCGGAGACGCCGCCCTCCCCGACCACCTGTGCCGCCTCGGCCGTGGAGTTGGCCGCCACCAGCTCGGCATGAGGCAGGTTGGCCCCCAGCCATTCCCGGCACTGGGCGGTGGCGGGGTCGAAGGACACCACCCGCCGGATGTCGGCCAGGCGCATGCCGCTCGGCGCCATCAGATTGAGCCGGATCCCGAGCACGACCTCGCGCTGGATGAGCACGTCGTGCTCGAAGACCAGCGAGTCGAGGCTCACGTTGACCGTGCCCTCGATCGAGTTCTCCAGAGCCACGAAGCCCAGGTCCACCTCTCCGGCCTGCGTGGCGGAGAGCACCTCGGGCATCGAACGCAGCTCCACCAGCTCGGCATCGGCGAGGTCGGGCTGGGTCAGCAGCGCTTCCTCGGTGAAGGTGCCGGGGGGACCGAGGAACGCGATGCGGCTCATGACTTTGGCAGGATACGAGCTTCACCCGTCCCCTGACCTGATCGGAGGCGGGGACGGGAGACCTGCGCTGCCATGGACGAGCCCACCCTCCGCCAGCTCCTAGACGACGTGCGCACGGGCGCGGTCGGTCCCGACGAGGCCGTGCACCGGCTCCGCCGGCTGCCCTTTGCCGACCTGGGCTTCGCCCGTGTCGACCACCACCGCCCGCTGCGCCAGGGTCTGCCCGAAGCGGTGTACGCCCCCGGCAAGACGCCGGAGCAGTGCGTGGCCATCGTGGCCGAGCTCTTGGCGGAGCCGGGCAGCGGTCCCGTACTCCTCACGAGGTCCGACGACCATCAGGCTGCTGCCGCCTTGGAGCGCAATCCCGGCGGGACCAGGGTGGACCGCACCCTCACCTGGCGGCCCTCGCCGGAGCGCCCGGGTCACATCGTCGTGATCACCGCCGGCACCGCCGACCTCCCGGTGGCCGACGAGTGCCAGGCCACCCTGGTGGCCTACGGCTTCCGCCCCCATCTGGTGGCCGACTGCGGTGTGGCCGGCGTGCACCGGCTGCTGGCCACCCTCGACGACCTGGCCGACGCCGACGTGGTCGTGGTCGTCGCCGGAATGGAGGGGGCGCTGCCGAGCGTCGTGGGCGGCGTCTCGGCCTGTCCCGTAGTGGCCGTCCCCACCAGCGCGGGATACGGCGCCTCCTTCGAAGGCGTCACCGCCCTGCTCGGGATGCTGTCCTCGTGCGCGTCCGGCATCACCGTGGTGGGCATCGACAACGGCTTCGGCGCTGCCTGCGCGGTGGCCCGCCTGATGCGATGACGACGGCCTGGTTCCACTGCTTCGCCGGCATCGCCGGTGACATGGCCCTCGGCGCGCTGGTCGACGCCGGTGCCGACCTGGGTGAGGTGACCGCCCTGCTCGAACGTCTCCCCGTGAGCGGGTGGACGCTCGAGGCGCACCCCACGCAGCGGGGAGGCATCGCGGCCATGCGCATCGACGTGGGCACGGCGGACACGCCGGTGGTGCGCACCCATGCCCACATCGAGGGGATGATCGAGGAAGCCCGCCTGCCCGACCGCGTCCGGGACCGCACCCTGGCCACCTTCGCCGCCCTGGCCGACGTCGAAGGTCGCCTCCACCGTCGCCCTCCGTCGTCGGTCCACTTTCACGAGGTGGGCGGGCTGGACGCCATCGTCGACATCGTGGGCACCTGTGCCGCACTCGAGGTGTTGGAGGTCGACGAGCTCTTCGCCAGTCCCGTGGCCACCGGCATGGGAATGGTGCGAAGCGCCCACGGCATGCTCCCGAACCCCGCCCCGGCCGTGGTGGAGCTCTTGCGGGGCGCGCCCACCTACGGCCAGGAGGTCACCGTCGAGCTGACCACGCCCACGGGGGCAGCGCTGCTGGCCGCCAACGCCGCGGGCTACGGACCCCTTCCCCCCATGACCATCGAGGCCACCGGCTTCGGCGCCGGGTCACGGGAGATCGACGACCTACCCAACCTCACCCAGGTGGTGCTGGGGACGGCCTCCGCCGGCGCCCACCGCCACGAAGGCCAGCCGGTGGTACTCGTGGAGGCCAACGTGGACGATGCCACGGGCGAGGCCCTCTCCCACGCCGTGGCCCGGCTGCTCGAAGCGGGAGCCCATGACGCCTGGCTGACTCCGATCGTCATGAAGAAGGGCCGCCCGGCGTATACCGTGAGCGCCCTCTCCGATCCCGCGCTGGCCGAGCAGGTGGCCCGCACCCTCGTCGCCGAGACGGGCACGCTCGGGACGCGGGGCACCACGCTGCAGCGTTGGCCGGCGGCGCGGACCGAGTCCCACTCGAACGTCGACGGCCACCCGGTGCGGGTGAAGGTCAGCCCCGGACGGGTGAAGGTGGAGCACGACGACGCCGCCCGGGCCGCTCGCTTAACAGGCCTGCCGCTTCGCGAGGTCCTCATGCGGGCCGAAGCCGACTTCCCCCGCCGTGGCCTGGCGGCCGTGCCCGACGAGGAAGACGACGAACCCGAGCCCGACGGCGGCAAACCCGAGGGAAGGGACGCCTAGCGCTGGGCGGTCAGCTACCTCGGAGAACGACGAGCTGGCTGCGCTCGTTGTCGGCTGTGTTGGATTCGCCGGGGACGGGGCCCACCACCACCCGAAGCGTCCCCGGACCCGGAGGGACGGAGCGCAGTCCGTTCAGGCCGAGGGACACGCGCTGCCCCGGCTCCAGGTCCACCGAGTCCTGCACCGTCTCGGTGCGACCGCTGCTGCTGCTGAGGCTCGCCACCACGGGGACCTTGCGCTCGGCGGCGTTGCCCACGTTGGCCACCACCACCTCGAGCTGGAAGGCCCGGACGACCGGCAGCACCGACGCCGGACCCTCGGTGCCCACGGCCGGCGGCTTGGTGGTCACCACCAGCATGGTGAGCTCGTGGACGGGCGTGGGAACGGCGCTGGAGCGCAAGGCTCCCAGGAACACCGTGAGCTCGGCGCGGTCCCAGAGGCGGGCGTCGGCAACCCACCTCGACTCGGGCATGATCGCCGAGCGGGCACCCTCCACCGCTGGCAGCGACTCGAGGAAGACCTCGTAAGTGCGATCGGCGGCCACGGCCTGCTCGCCGGCGCGGACCAGGAGGTCGACGGGTGCACCCGTAGCCGCCGGGGCGTACGCCTGGGCGAAGCCGTCCTGGGCTGCAACGGCCACCCGAGCCCGGACCGCCATGGTGGTCACCAGGATGCTGCGGGCCGCCGACAGGGACTCGGGGGAGTCGGCCCGCTGGACCTCGTCCAGCACCGCCCGAGCGTCCTCGGTCACCCGCACGAGCTGGCGCTGCACTGCTTCGCGCCCGAGGCGAAGGGCTTGGGAGCGGACCCGAGAGAGCTCCGCCCCCTGCTCGGTGGAACGCAGCACCAGCGGGCGCATGCGGTCCAGGTAGGTCTGCTCGGAGAACCGCCGGGCCGGGCCGTTACTGTCCGCAGAGTTGACGGCGTTCACCAGCAGGGTC
>JADDQT010000405.1 GCA_016781225.1 Actinomycetota bacterium | reverse complement strand
AACTGTCTGGAAATTCTCAGGCACGGGCTAACCGCCTTACCATCAGACGAATCATGGCCGCATAGACGAACGCTTCTGCGCTGTCACACAGCCTCTCGTAATCCTTGCTCATTCGTCTATTCTGTCCTAACCACGAGAAGGTCCTCTCGACCACCCACCTCTTCGGCAGCACCCGGAAGCCTCGCGGTGGCATGAGCCTTTGCCAATCGACCTTCTCGCCTTGCTTGGCCCACTCTTCGGCCCAGAGCCTCGCGCCTCCTCCTCTGGGACGGGCTTCGCGGGCTTGCGTACGACCTCCACGCTCAAGCCTAAGACCTCCCCTCTGCCCACCTCTTGCCCCTCCCTTGGTAACCAGCGTCGAGCCAGAGGTGCTTCACGCTCGAGATCTCCGTCCTAGAGCCGACTCGAGGAGAGCAACCTTAACCCGTCCTGGTCAGGAACCTTGGCGCTGTGTAGCTTTGCTTTGAGCACGAGACCCTCTCGGTGTCTACGAGGAGGTGGCGCTTCCTGCCCCGAATCTTCTTGCCACCGTCGTATCCTCGCTGCTCACCGCCCACGCCGGTCGTCTTCGCGGACTGGGAGTCGGCGATGGATGCCAGCACTGGGTCGAGGGTTCCTACCCGCGAGCATCCGCAGGCGCCCACGCAGGGCGGCGTTGAGCCGCTCGAATGTACCGTCTATACGCCACCTCCTGAACCAGTCGTAGACGGTCTTCCAGGGCGGGAAGTCTCGGGGCAGCAGCCGCCAGGGGCAGCCGCTCTTCAGGACGTAGAAGACGGCGTTAAGGATCGCCCGTGAGCCGTGGAGCCTGGGGCGTCCCCGCCCCGTCGGCCCGGGAAGATGCAGGCCGATGCAGCGCCATTCGTCGTCGGACAGATCTGTGGTATATCTCCTGCTCTCCATGGCGTGGAGCGTAGGCCACCATCACGACCACCGAGCATTTTCCAGACAGTTTCCTAAGACGTCTTCTCGGAAACTCCAAAGCTGAGAGGGTATAAGAGAAGGCTGGGGTCCTTCAGTGCTCTGGGCTCGGCAATTCATAACACGCTCATAGAGTGAACTAAGCACACGTAGTATCCGTATGATCGTATGGTTAGTTGATGTGTAATGGGCCGGGAACCTGGCCTCTAAGGAGTGCATATGGGGGACTTGTTCGAGAGATTCGACCGGCTGGACACTACTCTCAACCGCTGGCTGGTCGCAAACAGCATCACGATATTACGCATAAGCTTGGGTCTCGTTTTCCTTGTGTTCGGTGCGCTCAAGTTTTTCTCGGGCCTCAGTCCTATAGAGGAGCTGGCGACGCGCACGACGACTGCGCTTACCTTCGGGTTGATCTCACCTAGCGTGGGTCTCGTGATAATTGCCGCAGTGGAGTGCATCATCGGCCTGTTGTTTGTGACGGGCAGATTTCTGCGTGTGGGAG
>JADDQT010000404.1 GCA_016781225.1 Actinomycetota bacterium | reverse complement strand
CCTCGGCCACGGTCAGCCCGTGGGCGGGACGGTGGACCACCCGCACCTCGTCGCCGGCGCCCACGTCTCCCTCGGCGTGGATGCGCACGTAGGCGCCGGGGCGCCCGGCGGCGGCGAACCGCTTCGGGAACTGCCGATCACCCATGCGCAGACCGAGCTTGGCGCAGGGCGTGCGGGGCTGGCACACCTCGAATACCGCTGACCCCACGGTCCAGCGCTCCCCGACGACGGCATTGGTGACGTCTACCCCCGCCAGGGTGAGGTTCTCGCCCATGGTCCCCGGCTCGAGCGGACGCCCCAACTCGGCGGCCCACCACTGGTTGTCCTCGAGGGCGTACGCGTACACCGCCTTGTCGGGTCCCCCGTGGTACCTGTGGTCTGCCTGCTCGTCTCCCTCCAGGTTGGTGCCGCTCGCTCGGACCCGCCCGGAGACCGGCGCCTTCCATATCGCTGTGGTGACCGTGCGCCGCCCGGCCGCCACCTTCCGGGACAGGCCGACGTTGACGGTGACGACTCGGCCCCGAGGGCCACTCGACTCGACCATGGACGGACCGTAACCCAGTAGCCACCCCGACTTGCCCGCACGAAGCGCGCCGTGGCAGAACATCGGCCGTGCCGCTGCTGCCCTTCCTCCTGCCCGAGTCGCCCGTAACCTCGCTGGAGCAGTACCTGGAGCTGGGCGGGGGCGAGGGCCTGGCCAAGGCGCGCCGGATGGGTCCCGACGCCGTCATCGAGGAGATCACGCGCTCCGGTCTCCGGGGGCGCGGCGGGGGTGGGTTCCCCACCGGCGCGAAGTGGTCATCGACGCGCTCGGTCCCGGGCCGCCACTACGTCGTGTGCAACGCCGCCGAGGGGGAGCCGGCCACGTTCAAGGACCGCGCCCTCATGCGCGCCAACCCCTACCAGTGCGTGGAGGGCCTGGCCATAGCCGCCCTGTGCATGGACGCATCGGATGCCTACCTGGGGACCAAGGCCAAGTTCGAAGTCGAGCGACTGTCCCTCGAGGCGGCCATCCAGGAGATGGACGCAGCCGGCCTCCTGGAGGGCGTGACCATGGTCATCGCCGCCGGTCCGGACGAGTACCTCTTCGGCGAGGAGAAGGCCCTGCTCGAGGTCATAGAGGGCCATGACCCCATGCCCAGGCTTATGCCGCCGTTCCAGCACGGCCTGTTCGCCACCGGCCCGCAGCTGGGTTGGGAGGCGCACGGTCCCGAGCCGGGGCGCCCCCCGTCACCCGACGCCAACCCCACCCTGGTCAACAACCTGGAGACGCTGGCCAACGTGGCCCACATCGTGTCCCGGGGAGCCGACTGGTTCCGCCGCATGGGCACCCCCGAGTCCCCCGGCACCATCGTGTGCACGGTGGTGGGCGACGTGGTGCGGGCGGGCGTCCACGAGGTGGAGATGGGCTCGCCGCTGTCCGAGCTCCTGGAGGCGGCGGGCGGGCCTCCGGAGGGACGGCAGTTCAAGGCCGCCTTCTCGGGCGTGGCCAACGCCGTGATCCACGCCTCGGACTTCGACACGCCGCTGTCGTACGAGGCCATGAGCGCCATGGGCAGCGGCCTGGGGGCGGGCGGCTTCGCCCTCTACGACGACTCCGCGTGCATG
>JADDQT010000403.1 GCA_016781225.1 Actinomycetota bacterium | reverse complement strand
GACGCCGCGGCGCTCGAGGTGCTCCGCGGTGCCGGCAGTGGCGGCCAGGCTGAACCCCAGCTCCACGAATCGGCCGGCGGCGGCCACGCCGGCCTCCTTGTCCCGGTCGGAGAGCGAGAAGAAGACCGAGCCCGACTCGGGCAGCTTGTCCCCGGCCGCGATCTGGCTCTTGGCGAAGGCCAGGCCGAAGGTGACGTCGATGCCCATGACCTCGCCCGTGGATCGCATCTCGGGGCCGAGGACGGTGTCCACGTCGGGAAAGCGGTTGAAGGGCAGGACCGCCTCCTTCACGCTGACGTGCCCGCCGCTCACGGCCGGGCGGAGGAGGCCCTCGTGGCGCAGCTCGGCCAGCGTTGCGCCTAGCATCACCCGCGCCGCCACCTTGGCCAGGGGGACGCCCGTGGCCTTGGAGACGAACGGGACGGTGCGGCTGGCGCGGGGATTGGCCTCGATGACGAACACCTGGTTCTGCTTCACGGCGTACTGCACGTTCAGCAATCCGCGTACGTCCAGGGCTTCGGCGATGGCCCTCGTATAGCCCTCGATCACGTCCACGACCGACCTGGCCAGAGTGGGCGGGGGGATCACGCACGCCGAGTCCCCGGAGTGGACGCCCGCCTCCTCCACGTGCTCCATGACACCGCCGACGAGCACCTCGCCGGTGGCGTCGCGCACCGAGTCGACGTCCACCTCTGTGGCGTCCTCGAGGAACCGATCGATCAGCACGGGGCGCTCCGCCGAGAGCCCGCCCTCCCGACCCAGCGATCCCGCCCGGGGCCCCGGCAGGGAATCGGATGCCGACTCGTCGGCCATCCCTCCGAAGGTGGCCAGCTCGGCCATGGCCCGGCGCAGGCCCTGCTCCTCGTAGACGATCTGCATGGCCCTGCCGCCGAGGACGTAGCTCGGCCGTACCAGGGCCGGGTACCCGATGCGCTCCACGATGCGCAGCGCCTGGTCGACGTTGGTGGCCGTGCCGCCGGCCGGCTGGGGGATCTCCAGACGGGCGCAGAGCGAGCTCCAGCGCTCGCGGTCCTCGGCCAGGTCGATGGAAGCGGGGCTGGTGCCCAACACCAGCTCGGCGGGCAGGGCGGCTGCCAACTTGAGGGGCGTCTGGCCGCCCATGCTCACGACCACCCCTTCGAGGGATCCCCCGCCCGCCTCGGCCGCGGCCTTCTCGGCTGCCACCACGTTGGCCACGTCCTCGACGGTGAGCGGCTCGAAGTACAGGCGGTCGCTGGTGTCGTAGTCGGTGGAGACCGTCTCGGGATTGCAGTTGACCATCACCGTGCGGAAGCCGGCCTCTCGCAAGGCGAAGCAGGTGTGCACGCAGCAGTAGTCGAACTCGATCCCCTGTCCGATGCGGTTCGGGCCCGAGCCGAGGATGACGACGCTGCGGCCACCGTTGGGCACCACCTCGTCCTCGTCCTCGTAGGTCGAGTGGTGGTAAGGCGTCTCGGCCTCGAACTCGGCGCCACAGGTGTCCACCGCCTTGAAGGTGGCGGCCACGCCTGCCTCGAGCCGTGCCGAGCGGACCCTCTCCTCGGTGATGGGGCCCTCGGTGATGGGGCCCTCGGTGATGGGGCCCTCGGTGATG
>JADDQT010000152.1 GCA_016781225.1 Actinomycetota bacterium | reverse complement strand
GGGAGCGGACGCCCTGGCATCGGCCGACCAGACCGTGCGCCAGGTGGCCGACGTCGCCGGTAACGGGGCGCTCCTCCTCGTGGTGTCGGTCTCACCCCCGGGAGAGGACTGGAAGCTCACACCGATGGTCGCCGTGAGCGACGGACTGTCCCCAGGGCAGCTGCGCTCACCCTCGACCCGCCGCCCGGGGCTGGTCACCTTGACCGACATAGCCCCCACGGTGCTGGAAGCGCTCGGGCTCGACGTCCCCGAAGGCATGGTCGGCCACGCCCTGCGGTACCGCTCAGGAGCGGCCGAGCTTGGGCTGCTGCGGAGCATCGACCGCAACGCCGCCCTCCGTGAGGACCTCTACTCGCGTGTCCTCTACGGATTCATCGCCGCCCAGGCGGTCGTGTACCTGCTGGCCATACTGGGCTTGCGCCTCGGTGTGCTCGGGCGTGGGCCCTCCCGGCGCGCTGACCGCGTACTGCGCCTGCTGGTGCTGGCCTTCGCCGCCTGGCCCCTCACCACCTTCGCGGCGTGGGCCGTGCCCGGCGTGGCCCGGCTGGGCGGCTGGGTGATCTTGTACCTCCTCGGGGTCGACGCCCTCATCGTTGGACTGGCGGCGCGGTCCCGCCGTCACCCGCTCTCCTCGTTGGCGTGGATCTGCGCGGCGACGGTCGCCGTGCTCACAGTCGACGTGGCCACCGGCGCCCGCCTGCAGCTCTCGAGCTTCCTCGGTTACTCCGGCCCGTACACCGCAGGGCGGTTCTCCGGCTTCGGGAACACCGCCTTCGCCGCTCTGGCGTCCAGCGCCATCGTGGTGGCCGCGTTCCACGTGCACAGGGCCGCCCGCCGAGCGGAGGCACTGGTGACCGTGGCATGCCTGCTGGCACTGGTGCTCCTGGTCGACGGTGCCCCCTGGCTCGGCTCCGACGTCGGTGGCATCCTCACACTGGTCCCCGTGTTCGGCCTGGCGTTCCTGGCCA
This sequence comes from Actinomycetota bacterium, assembly GCA_016781225.1. Classification (GTDB taxonomy): domain Bacteria; phylum Actinomycetota; class Acidimicrobiia; order Acidimicrobiales; genus YB1-3. Next base: position 4,497 of record JADDQT010000152.1, on the reverse strand, counting down.
TGGCCGGCAGGCGCGTGTCGTGGCGCACCGTGGTCGTGGCCGCTGCGGTGACCGTGGCCGCGCTGGCCGTCGCCGTTGGAGTAGACGTCCTCCGCCCGCCCGACGCGCGTACCCACCTGGGCCAGCTGGCGGTTCGAGTGAGTGAAGATGGCCTCGACCCGATGGTCACGACCATCGCTCGCAAGCTGGCCGGCAGCCTCCGCACCTTTGGGTCGCCGTGGTCGTGGACCATCCCGGTGATCACCCTGTACGGGCTCTACGTGCTGGTGCGTGCTCGGGGGCTGCCGGAGCTGCTGGCGAACCGCTCCCCGCTTCGGGTCGGCGCCATCGCCATGGTGGCGGCGGGGCTGCTCGGCTGTCTGGTCAACGACTCGGGAGTGGTGGTTACGGCGGTGATCTTCGTCTACGTCGCCCCCTTCCTGACCCTGTTGGTCCTCCACCGTCCCGCCGAGCCGGTCCTGCTCGCGCCCGGTGCAGCGCAGACAGGGCTCGAAGGCGGCTCGGCGTCGGACCCCTTGCTGCTCCGCCGGTGAGCGTCGCCCTCGCCGTGGTCGCCGGCTACCTGGCTGGGCGCCTGTGCTGGATCGTGCTGCGGCCCACGTGGTCGACACCCACCTTGATGCGCCAGAACTACCGGGGCCACACGGTGCCAACCGCCGCCGGTGTGGTGCTGCCGCTGGCCCTGGTCGTCGTGGAGGGAGGGCGGGCGGTGGCCAGTGCCGCGGGCGCGGGCGGAGAGAACGGCATCAGCCAGGGGCGCGCTGCCATGGTGGTCGTCGCCCTCGGCATGGCTCTGCTGGGAGCGCTCGACGACCTGGCCGCTCCCGGAGAAGCCCGGGGCTTCGCCGGCCACCTACGCGCCCTCGCCGGCGGCCGCCTGACATCGGGAGGGGTCAAGCTGGTCGGTGGCGCGGCGGTGGCGCTAACAGCGGTTGCCATCGCCTCCGGCGACGTCGCCGATCGTGCCGGAGTGGCTTCCACCAGCCGGCTCCTGGCCGACGCCGCCGTAGTGGCGCTGGCCGCCAACCTCGGCAACCTCTTGGACCGTGCACCGGGCCGAGCCATCAAGGTGGGCATGGCATCGTTCCTGGTGCTCGCCTTGGCCACCATGGGAGCCGTTGAGCTCACCGGCGCGGCAGTGGTGTTGGGGGCCGCTGCCGCCCTGCTCGTCGACGACCTCCACGAGCGGCTCATGCTCGGCGACACGGGGGCCAACGTGCTCGGCGCTGTGGTGGGCCTGGGCGTGGTCCTGGCCTGCTCGCCGGGGACGCGCCTCGTGGTGCTGGTCGTGCTGGTGGTGCTGAACCTGGCAAGCGAGCTGGTGTCCTTCAGCCGGGTCATCGACGCCGTCCCCCCCCTGCGAGCCCTCGACCGCGCTGGGCGCCCGCACCGCTAGACGTCGCCTCGCAAGCAAAGCTTGCTCGGCGAGCAGTGTGGTGCTCCGGCGACCGGCGAAGCCGGATCAGCCTCCGCCCTGAACGCCTCCTCGGAAGGTACGGTGAGAGCCCGTGACCAAGCACATCTTCGTTACGGGGGGAGTGGCCTCGGCTCTGGGCAAGGGCCTCACGGCCTCGTCGCTCGGACGCCTGCTGAAGGCCAGGGGCCTGCGGGTCACCATGCAGAAGCTGGACCCGTACATCAACGTGGATCCCGGCACCATGAACCCGGTGGAGCATGGCGAGGTGTTCGTCACCGACGACGGGGGCGAGACCGACCTAGACCTCGGCCACTACGAGCGCTTCATCGACGAGGCCCTGCACCGCGACTCCAACGCCACCACCGGGTCCATCTACCGCTCGGTCATCGCCAAGGAGCGGCGGGGCGACTTCCTGGGCAAGACGGTCCAGGTCATCCCCCACGTCACCGACGAGATCAAGGAGCGCATCCGGCGCTTGGCCACCGACGACGTGGACGTGGTGATCACCGAGGTCGGCGGCACGGTGGGCGACATCGAGATCCTCCCGTTCCTCGAGGCCATCCGCCAGTTCCGCAACCTGGGCCGGGAGAACGTCTGCTACATCCACCTCACCCTCGTGCCCTACCTGGCCACCAGCGGCGAGCAGAAGACCAAGCCCACACAGCACTCCGTCACCGAGCTGCGCAGCCGCGGCGTTCAGCCCGACGTCATCGTCTGCCGCTCGGCCCAGCCCATGTCGGAGGGGCTCAAGCGCAAGGTGTCCCTCCTCTGCGACGTGCCCACCCGGGCAGTCGTGAGCGCGGTGGACACCGACAACATCTACGAGGTGCCCCTCGTGCTGCACCTCGAGGGCCTCGACGACGAGGTGTGCCGCCTGCTTGACCTCCCCGGCGAGCCCGACCTCAGCGAGTGGGAGGAACTGGTCGAGCGGGTCGAGGCGGCCTCCTTCCCGGTGCGTATAGGGCTGGTGGGCAAGTACGTCCTTGCCGACGCATACCTGTCGGTGGTGGAGGCACTGCGCCACGCCGGCTTCGCCTGCGGCGCAAAGGTGGAGGTCGACTGGATCCAGGCCGAGGAGGTCACCGGCCTCCTCGCCGAGGGCCGCCTCCGGGACCTCGACGGCATCGTCATCCCGGGCGGATTCGGCGAACGGGGCATCGAGGGCAAGGTGGCCGCAGCGGGATTCGCCCGCGAGCACCAGGTCCCCTGCCTCGGGCTGTGCCTCGGTCTGCAGGTGATGGTTATCGAGTTCGCCCGCAGCGTCGCCGGCTTGGAGGATGCCAACTCCCGGGAGTTCGACGGCTCCTCTCCCAACCTGGTCATAGACCTCATGGACGAGCAGCGGGAGGTCGTCGACATGGGCGGCACGATGCGCCTGGGCTCCTATGTGGCCCGGCTCGCACCGCACTCCCAGGTAGCGCGCGCCTATGGCGACACCGTGGTCTATGAGCGGCACCGGCACCGCTACGAGGTCAACCCCCGTCACCGGAGCCGCCTAGAGGCCGGCGGACTGGTGTGCTCGGGGACGTCGCCCGACAACCGCCTCGTGGAGTTCATCGAGCTTCCCGGTCATCCGTGCTGGATCGGGACCCAGGCCCACCCCGAGTTCAAGAGCCGCCCCAACCGTCCCCACCCCCTGTTCAGCGAGCTCGTGGGCGCGGCGCTGGAGCGTGCACGAGGCAGGGCGCCCAGACTCCTCGACCTCCCCGAGGCCCCCCGAGCAGGCGCCGCCCCCTTCCGGGCCTGATGGGCTTCAGCAAGCTCTCCGAGCGGCGGGTCTGGGAGGGCCACGTCATCGAGGTGGCCGTCGGCTGCTTCGCCGACCCCGACGGCAACGAGTTCGAGCGCGAGCTAGTCCACCACCCCGGTGCGGTCTCGGTGGTCCCCTACCTGGAGGACGAGGCCTCGGTGGTCCTCCTCCGCCAGTACCGGGCGTCAATCGACGCCGAGCTGCTGGAGATCCCCGCCGGCAAGCTCGACGTCGAGGGCGAGGGGGCCGAGGGCACGGCACGGCGGGAGCTGGAGGAGGAGGTCGGCCTGCGCGCCGGCCGCCTGGAGAAGCTCGCCGAGTTCTACAACTCTCCGGGTTTCTCCGACGAGCACTCGGTGGTCTACCTGGCCCGGGAGCTCGAGCAGTGCGACACCGACCTGCAAGGCGTGGAAGAGGAGCACATGACCGTGGAGCACGTGGCCATGGCCGACGTGCCCGGGCTGATCACATCGGGCCAGATCACAGACGCCAAGACCATCATCGGCCTGTGCCTGGCCCGGGAGGCACTGGCTGGCTGACACCGGCCCGTCCCGTGCGTGGTACGGCCTGGCCGCCGTCGTGCTGGTGGCGGGCGCCGTCGTCGCCGCCGTGCTGCTGTTCTCCTTCGTCGACGGCCTGACTGGGGCCTCGCGCTTCACCACCGGCCGGCCGGTGGAGGCCGAGTTGGGGGCCGGTGCCGAGCGCACGATCTACACCGCCGTCAACTCGGCCGGGAGCCCGTCGGTGCTCGAGCCCGCCTGCCAGGTGACCGAACTGGCCTCGGGCCAGCCGGTCCCCACCAGGCCGGCCGGGGCCGTCACCCTCACCCTCGGCGACGACGTCTACCGGTCGCTGGCCCACTTCGAGGTGAGCCGCGACGGCCGGTACCGCGTGGCCTGCAACGCCGGTACGACCACGGAGATGGCCGTCGGGCCCCGGCTGCGGGTGTTCAGGAGCGCGGGCCGCATCGTCGCCGCCATCGGGACCGGCGTCCTGGCCCTGGCGCTGGGGGCGACCATCATCGCCGTCACCGCCGTGAAGCGGCACCGGCGCCAGAAGCCCGCCGGAGGCCGACCGGTACCCTGAGCAGGTGATCGTCGGGGTCCCGGCTGAGACCAAGCCGGGGGAGAACCGCGTGGCCATCACGCCCGACGGTGTCCGCGAGCTCACCGCCCACGGGCAGCACGTCGTCGTGGAGCGCGGAGCGGGGGACGGCTCGGCCATTCCCGACGCCGCATTCACCGCTGCCGGCGCCTCCCTCTCGTGCGCGGAGGAGGCGTGGGGCGCGGAGCTGGTCGTCAAGGTCAAGGAGCCCCAGGAGGAGGAGTAT
>JADDQT010000151.1 GCA_016781225.1 Actinomycetota bacterium | reverse complement strand
GTCAGGGCCGTGGTGCTCCTCAAGGGGCCGGCGACCGTGGTGGCCCACCCGCAGGGACAGGCGCTGAACTAGGTGACCGGAGACACCCGTCTGGCCACGGCCGGCACCGGCGACGTCCTGTCCGGCGTGATCGCCGCCTTACTGGCCCAGGGGGTGGACCCCATGTGGGCCGCAGGCCTCGCCGCTCATGTGCACGGCTCCGCCGCCAGGCTGGGTCCTCGCCGGGGGATGGTGGCCGGCGACGTCGTAGAGCTGCTGCCCCAGTGGCTCTCGGCCCATGCCTAGGAAAACCGGTGCCTGAGGCTCTGTCTCGCCCGGCGTGGGCGGAGGTGGACCTCGACGCTGTCCGCCACAACACCGCCGCCTTGGCGACGGTGGCGGCACCCGCCGCCCTGTGCGCAGTGGTCAAGGCCGAGGGATACGGGCACGGGGCGGTGCCGGTGCCGCGCGCCGCCCTGGACGCTGGTGCCACCTGGTTGGCGGTGGCTGTGGTCGAGGAGGGTGAAGCGCTCCGAAGGGCGGGGATCCGCGCCCCCATCCTCCTGCTCGCCGAGCCGCCACCCGAGGCCATGGCCGATGCCCTGGCGCAGCGCCTCACGCTCACTCTGTACAGCGTCGAGGGTGTGCAGGCTGCGGCCAAGGTGGCGACGAACGGGCGATCGCCCACATCGGTGCACCTCAAGGTCGACACCGGCATGCACCGGGTCGGCGCCACTCCCGACACCTTGGTCGACGTGGCCCGTGCCGTGGAGGAGGCCGGGGGGCTTCGCGTCGAAGGGCTGTGGACGCACCTTGCCGCCGCCGAGGATCCAGCGGAGGACGGCTACACGACCGAGCAGCTGCGGTGCTTCGAGGAAGCACGGGATCGCCTGGCGCTCGCCGGCATCCATCCGGACCTGCTCCATGCAGCCAACTCGGCGGGGGCCATCGCTCATCCGGCTGCCCGTTACGACCTGGTGCGCTGCGGGATCTCCGTCTACGGCTACTGCCCCGGTGCCGCTCTGGACGGCAGGGTGGAGCTGCGCCCTGCCATGTCCCTGAAGGCTCGGGTGTCCTTCGTCAAGGAGCTCGATGCCGGTGAGCGGGTGTCCTACGGGCTGAGCTACGCCTTGTCGGAGCCCGGTGACCTGGCCACGGTGCCGCTGGGGTACGACGACGGCGTCCGTCGCCGGCTGGCGGCCGCGGGAGCCGAGGTCCTGGTCAACGGCCGTCGCTGTCCCATGGCCGGCACCGTGACCATGGACCAGTTCCTCGTCGACTGCGGCCCCTCGTCGGGCGTGAAGACCGGTGACGAGGTGGTGCTCATCGGTCGGCAGGGCGACGAGCAGATAACCGCCGACCACTGGGCCGAGCTGCTTGACACCATCAGCTACGAGATCGTGTGCGGCGTCGGACCCAGAGTCCCACGGGTCTATGTGAATGGTGAAGGTGGAGCGGTCGTCGCTGACGGGCGGCCCGAACAGCCGCGGCTCGAGGAGGCCTGACCGCCGAGTCCTACTGGGACAGCTGGCCTCGCACCGCTCCCTGCGGGTAGGCCGCCGAATGGACGTTCACATAGAAGCCCCCCGGCGTTGCCGCCATGCGCCCCATCAGCGTGCGGTCGGCGTTGGCACATCCCTTGGTGGTGGTGTCGCTGGCCGTGGGCGTGGCCAAGGTCACGACGATTCCACCGCTCTTGCCGGCTGGGCCCTCGTGGATGTGCATTGCCGAGGGGCGATCGATCTTCTGCGCCGACACCTCGTAACAGACCTCGCCCTTGGTGACGTCGAGGTTCACGGAGGCGGTCCCGGCGCCGTCCGGGTCGCCGGGCGTGGGTGCCTCGGCGGCACCGGTAAGAGTGGCGCTCAACCGAGTGGTGGCTTCGGCTCCCTGGACGGCGCTGGTTGCGGTGCGCCTGGCGGCATCCTCCGCCTTGTCGGCCTCGTCCTGGCTGTCACCGCACCCTGCCGACACCAGGGCCAAGGCGGCGAGAACTGCGGCGCTGCTCATTCCTTTGCGCATCCAAATTCCATTCCTGCTTTCGACTCGAGCTCTAGGCCAAGGGCACATGCTAAGGCGAGGGTGCCGGCCGGGGGGCTCGGGCCACCCTGGCGTTGCCCGCACCGTTGCCACGCTCCTGGAACAGGTCGCTCACACCGGCCAGGGCACCGAGCAGGGCCGTGGCCTCGGTGGGGAGGAAGATCTTGGTGGCCTGACCATTGGCCATGATCTGGAGGGTCTCCATGTACTTGATCGCCAGCAGGTCGTTGCTGGGGCCGCCGTCGTGGATCGCCTTGTACACCGTGCGTATGGCCTCGGCCTCGCCCTGGGCCACCGTGTCCTGACGGAAGCGCTCGGCGTCGGCCGAGGCCTTGGTGGCTTCGGCATCGCCCTGGGCCTTGAGGATGGCGGAGGCCTTCTCGCCCTCGGCCTTGAGGACGGCTGCCGTCTTCTCGCCCTCGGCCTGGGTGACGGCGGCTTCCCGGGTACCGGCCGCTTCGGTGACCACCGCTCGACGAGTCCGCTCCGCCCTCATCTGGTGGTGCATGGACTCCACCACGTCGGGCGGTGGGTCGATGCGCTGGATCTCGACCCGCACCACCCGTGTGCCCCATTTGTCGGTGGCGTCGTCGAGGATGTCCCGCAGGCGGGAGTTGATGATCTCGCTGGAGGTGAGGGCCTCGTCGAGCTGCATGTCGCCGATGACGTTGCGCAGGTTGGTCTGAGCCAGCTTGGTGACGGCGATCTGGAAGTTGGTGACGTTGTAGATGAGCCGCTGGGGGTCGGTGGCCTCGTAGTAGATGACTGCGTCCACCCTGACCACCACGTTGTCCGAGGTGATGACCTCCTGGGGTGGGACGTCGAGGACCACCTCTCTCATGTCCACCCTCACCATGCGGTCGATCACGGGGACGATGATGCGCAGGCCCGGCTCCTCGGTGGCGTGGTACCGGCCCAACCGCTCGACCAGCCCCCGCTGGTACGGGCGGATGATCTTTATCGAGCTGGCGGCGAACACGAAGAGGATGAACCCCATGACCCCCAAGAGGACTACGAACGTCATTGCTGAGCTCCTTGCTCTGAATCCGTCACAGGTGGAGCGGACTGCGGTTCGATCGGGGGAAGCGGGCCGTCGTCGAGGGGAAGCACGACGAGCCGGGTGCCGTGCACCCGGCTTACGAGCACGGTGGTGCCCTTGCGGATGGGAGCTCCGGCCACGCCGCTCTCGGCACGCCACTGCTCTCGTTCGAGGCGTATGAGACCGGTGCCGCCGACCTCGGCGGGGATGTCGGAGAGGACCACGCCCTGGCGGCCCACCCAGCGGTTGGATCCCACGCCGGAGCGGCCCGATCGCCGTTCCATGCGCCTCCCGATCGGCCAGAGGAAGGCAAAGGAAGCACCCGAGACAGCGAGGAACGCCGTGAACTCCCAGCCGACTCCCACGCCGAGGAAGGCCAGGACCAAGGCCAGGAACGCCCCGGCGGCGAAGGGCAGGAAGAAGAATGCCGCCGGGGTCACCAGCTCCCCCAGGGCGAACACCACGGTGACCACCAGCCAGACCCACCGCCAGGTGTCCGGAGATTCCCAGTCCACGTAAGTGGACGCTACTACCGGAGATTTGAGCCCTGAGCAGTAGTTCCCGGCCGTGCCGGCGGTACCATCGCAGCGTGGTGGATCTCGCCGCTGTCGAGCGGGAGGCCAGCGTGTGCACGCGGTGCCCGCTGGCAGCCGGGCGTACCAACGTGGTGTTCGGCGTGGGCGACACGAGCGCCGACCTCATGTTCGTCGGGGAAGGCCCGGGCCGGGACGAGGACCTCGAGGGCGAGCCCTTCGTGGGCCGCTCCGGCCACCTCCTCGACCGGGTGCTCCAGGAGGAGCTCGGCATCGGTCGTGACCGCGTATACATAAGCAACACCGTGAAGTGCCGGCCTCCAGGGAACAGGGACCCTCACCCTTCGGAGGTGGCCGCCTGCCGGCCCTACCTCGAACGCCAGATCGAGCTCATCGAGCCGCGGGTGATCGTCACGCTGGGCAACTTCGCCACGCGGCTGCTCCTGGACTCGACCCGGGGGATCAAGCAGCTACGAGGCCGCGCCTATCCCTACGAACGGGCGGTGAGCGGCAAGGTCTCGGGCCCGAACGTCATGGTGGTTCCCACCTTCCACCCGTCCTTCGTCCTGCGCAGCGGTGGTGCGGGCGAGGCCATGGCCGGCCTGCGGGCCGACCTGGTGCGGGCCAAGCGGTACCTCGGGGTGGCGGCGCGTTGATCACCGCACTCACCAAGTCGGCGGACGACACCCGCGAGCTCGGTGCCGCGGTGGCGTCGCTGGCTTCGGCGGGTGACGTGATCCTCCTGTCGGGGGACCTCGGCGCGGGCAAGACGACCTTCACCCAGGGGTTCGGCCGCGGGCTCGGCGTGCAGGACGACATCGTCAGCCCCACCTTCACCCTCATGCGTTCCTACGAGGGACGGCTCCCGCTGGTCCACTGCGACGTGTACCGGCTCGACCACCTTCAGGAGGTGATCGACCTGGGCCTTGCCGAGATGGTCGACGACGACGCCGTTGCCCTCGTCGAATGGGGTGACGTGGCGGCGCCGGGGCTGCCCGCCGACCACCTCGAGACGCGCATCGAGCTCACGGAGTCCGACGACGAACGACGGTTCGAGCTTCGACCGGTGGGATCGTCCTGGTTGGGCCGCGTCGACGGGCTGCGGGCCGCCACCGAGAGGTGGCAGTCATGATCGGCCTCCGTTGATAGTCCTCGGCATCGAGACAGCCACCCAGCAGGCGGGCTGCGCCCTCGGAGGCGTCGAAGGGGTGCTCGCCTCGTTCCACGTCGCCAGGGGCCGCCGCCACGCCGAAACCCTGGCTCCTGCGATCGAGTTCACCTGCCGCCAGGCCGGCGTGGCGCTCAGCTAGGTGTCTGTCGTGGCCGTCGACGTGGGGCCCGGCCTGTTCACCGGCCTTCGCGTCGGCGTGGCCGCCGCCAAGGCCCTCGCCATGGGCCTGCGGATTCCCATGATCGGGCTTTCCAGCCTGGACCTCCTCGCCTTCGGCGTGCGCCGGACGAGCCGGTTGATCGCCGCCGTCATAGACGCTCGCCGGGAGGAGGTCTTCTACGCCCTCTACCGTTCGGTTCCCGGCGGTGTCCAGCGGTTGGGACCGCCACAGGTGAGCTCGGCGGAGGAGCTTGCCTCCGAGCTGATGGCCAGGAACGAGGAGGCCCTGTTGGTAGGCGACGGCGCCCTCCGTTACGCGACCGCCTTCGACGACGTTCGCGCTGCCGAAGCCGCCGAGGTGGGCTCGGCTCATCCCTCGGCGGCCGCCCTCGTCGAGCTGGCCCATCCGCAGGCCCTGCGGGAGGAGTTCGTCCAGCACTGGGAGCTCCAACCCCTCTACCTGCGCAAGTCGGACGCCGAGCTCAACTGGGAGAGCAGGGCAAGCGCCTAGTGCTGCACTAAGACATGGCTGCCCGAGTCCCCCGTCCCGCTCCGCCCGCGCTCGTGGTGCACCTGGCGCCCATGCGCCGCCGCCACCTGCGCG
>JADDQT010000402.1 GCA_016781225.1 Actinomycetota bacterium | reverse complement strand
CATGAACGTGGTGAACGACAATCTGCACCGGGGGTCGCAGGGTTCGATACCACGCAACTGGCGTCCTGTACTGGCCACTCGGCCGAGTGGCTCGGTGCCCTTCCCCGAAGGACATCTCCCTTCGTTGAGGCTGCGCTTTGCTCGGGCGGCCGGTCCCTTAAGTCACCCTTCCGCACACGTTCCGAGCCGCACGAGTCCAACAAGATTGCTATGTCACTTCAAGACGGCCGGCTCCCCAGCCAGCTGCATCTAGGTGGATCATTCGCGTTGGGCGGCGAACGGAGCCGACATACCGAACCATCACCGGCCACATCACCCGGGCCCGCAACCGGCTGACCCGGGTTCCTGCTCTTCCGGGCGGTAACCCAGAATTGCGTCCCAGAAGATCCGGCCAGACCGTCCCCCAACGCCGGGTGTGTCTCGTACGGCGCCCAGAGTTTGCTCTAGCGGCCGTCAATGTTCTGAGCGCTTTGCGTTTTCCGTAACCGGCCAGGTGGAGGCCACCGAGGGCACCCGGGCGGTTCACCCCGGCGCGTCGCTGACGACGAGCACGGGACCGTGCGACGATGTTTGATGTAGGTGGGTGCGGTTGCGCTAAAGCGGCCTGGAGTCGGTGCCAGAGAATCACAAGACGATGAACAACAGCGCAGGAAGGGTGATCGACCGTCATCCAGGGCTCCTCGTGCCAGATTGGACGGTCGTCCCATGGTGTACCTTCGCCGCCGCCGAGCGCCAAGGGCATGTCCCGGCGCTGGAGGAGTTCAGGTCGCTCTACGAGGAGGTGCGAGACGAGGCCGGCGTTCGTTGCTGAGGTGACCCGCTTCGAGATCGGGTCCCACGAGCTCGTCCTCGACTGGCTCGACGGGCTGCCGGTCGACGGCAGTTGAGGGACACCCGGTTGGCACGCTGGCGGGTGATGTCCCCGGAGCCGGGCGACTACGGGTCCTCCGACGACCCGGCCTGGCGCCGCATCGACTGGGCTGCGCACCAGCGCACCGAGGACCTGGACGGCGGGGCCCTCCACTACGTGGACATCGGCGAAGGCGGCACGCCCTGTCTCCTCCTTCACGGCATCGGGAACTCGTGGCGCTTCTGGCTGGAGACGATTCCGCAGCTGGCCGAGCACCGGCGGGTGCTGGCGCTGGACCTGCCCGGCTTCGGGGAATCCGACCTCCCGGCGGGGCCTTTGACCGCAACGTCGGTCGCCACCGCCGTCGACCGGTTCTGTGAAGTGGTCGGCATCGACCGCGTGGCGGTGTGCGGACACTCGATGGGCGGGCTGGCAGCTCTCCAGATGGCGGCGGCCCATCCCTCGCGCGTGGAGAAGGTGGTCCTGGTCGGCGCGGCCCTGCTCTCGGTCATGGACCTCTACCGGTCGCCCGTCGAGTTGCTACGTCATCCCCGCCTGGCCGGAACCTACTTCACGGCCGTCATCACGGCGGCACTGCCCACGCCTTCCTGGGTCCTGAACGCCGTCGCCGCGAGCGGCATGGCCCGAACGGTGTTCCTTAGGCCCTACGTGAGTCACCCCCAGGCGCTGTCGACGCCGGTGCTGCGCCAGGCCCTGCGCGGGCTGGGCCG
>JADDQT010000150.1:973-5538 GCA_016781225.1 Actinomycetota bacterium | reverse complement strand
GCGGGCGCGGGCTCCCCCCACGCGACGGGCCTCCCCGGTCCGAAGAGAGAACACCTCGCAGCTCACGTCGTAAGCGGCGCTGGTGGCGAGCCATATGCACACCCGCCCGGACTCGGACCGCCGAAGGATGGGCCCGGCGAGGACGTCACGCAGCTCCAAGGTGGGAAGAGTACCGGTTGTCAAACGACCGACCCCCGGCCGTGGAGGGACGTTTTCCGAGGGCATCCAGTGGGCAGAGTGGGACCATGATCATCTGGCTCATAATCGTGTTGACCGTGTTCGGGTTGATCGCCGGGGCATTGGCCCGCCTACTGGTGCCCGGCCCCGACCCCATCGGCATCGGTGGCACCATCGTCCTCGGCGTCATCGGCAGCTTCGTGGGTGGCTTCCTCGGCTACCTGCTCCTGGGCAAGGACCTCAACGAGGGCGCGCTCCAACCGTCGGGCCTCATCGGATCGGTGATCGGTGCGGTGATCGCCTTGTTGATCTACCGCGCTGCCGTCAGGGGCCGCGCCCGCGGCGTCTAGCGCCGCCTTCGACCGCTCGGTCGGGCCGTGCGCGGCCTATCGGCGCGCGAAGCTGCCTCCGGTGAAGGCCGTCGCCGTGAACCCCGCGAGGCGGTCCCTGGAGATCGTCGAGCACGACGAACCTCAGCTGGGCTCGGCCACCGACGTTCGCCTCCGGCTGCTCGAGGTCGGGGTGTGCGGCACCGACCGGGAGATCGCCGCCTTCGAGTACGGCGATCCGCCGCCGGGCTCGGAACACCTCGTCATCGGCCACGAGGCACTGGCGCGGGTGGTGGACGTCGGGACCGGCGTCACGGCCGTGGAGCCCGGCGCCCTGGTCGTTCCCATGGTGCGCAGGCCATGCCCCCATGCCTCCTGCCGGCCCTGCCGTTCCGGTCGCCAGGACTTCTGCGCCACCGGTGACTTCCGTGAGCGGGGCATCAAACAGCAGCACGGGTACATGGCCGAGGCGGTGGTGGACGACCAGGAGTACATGAGCCTCGTCCCCGAGGAGCTGCGCCCCGTGGCAGTGCTGGTCGAGCCCCTCACCATCGCCGAGAAGGCGCTGGAGCAGGTGCGGCACATCCAGCGGCGCCTCCCGTGGGGTACCGATGGCCACACCGCCGTCGTGCTGGGAGCGGGCCCGGTCGGACTGCTCGGGGCCATGGCCCTGATCGTGGCCGGGTTCGAGACCTGGGTGTACTCGCGCTCACCGGCCCCCAACCAGAAGGCCGCCGCGGCCGAGGCGGTCGGTGCCCGCTACCTGAGCTCCGAGACCCACTCCGTCGACCAGCTGCGTGAAGAGGTGGGCACCATCGACCTCGTCTACGAGGCGGTGGGCGCGTCCAAGCCGGCGTTCGACGTGCTGAGCGTCCTCGGCACCAACGGCGTCTTCGTGTTCACCGGGGTGCCCGGCCGCAAGGCGCCCGTCGAGGTCGATACCGACCGCCTCATGCGGGACCTGGTGCTGCGGAACCAGGTGGTGCTCGGAAGCGTGAACGCCGGCAAGGGCGCCTTCGAGGAAGCCATCGGTCATCTTCGCGAGTTCGACCGCCGTTGGCCCGGGGCGGTGCGCAGCCTCCTCACCCACCACCCGATTGAGGCCTACGAGGAGCTGCTCACGGGCCGAGCTGGTGGCATCAAGCAGGTCGTCGACATCGGGGAGGAGGCTTCGTGAGCGAGGCCGGGAGCCCGCGTTCGGTTCCCGGCGCCGGCCCCCAGCAGCTCGGGGCCTTCGTCGCCGACAGCGCTGCCACCGGCAGCCCCTTCCCGCCCATCGCCGCGTACGGCTTCCTCTCCGACTGCGAGGTCATGGCCCTGGTCGCGCCGAGCAGCAACGTGGAATGGCTCTGCCTGCCGAGGCCCGACGGGCCCAGCGTCTTCGGCGCCATCCTCGACCGGGCTGCAGGCGGCTTCCGCTTCGCGCCGACCGGTGTGGACGTGCCCGCCGGCAGGCGGTACCTGCCCGGCACCATGGTGCTCGAGACCACGTGGCAGACGGGGACGGGTTGGCTGATAGTCCGCGACGCCCTTTGCGTCGGTCCCTGGTACCACCGGCGCGAGCGGGTGGCCAACCACCGCCGGGTCCCCACGGACAACGAGGCGGAGTGCATGCTCGTCCGCACCCTGAAGTGCGTCCACGGCACCGTGGAGGTCAGCCTCGACTGCGAGCCGGTGTTCGACTACGGGCGCCTCGCCGCTCGGTGGGAGTACGACGGCGACGGGTACGGAGTGGGCCGGGCCACGGCGCCGGGGGTGGACCTCGAGCTGCGGTTGACGACCGATCTGCGCCTCGGCTTCGAGGGCCGGCGGGCCAGCGCCCGCACCACCCTGCGGGAGGGCGACAACGTCTTCTCCGTCCTGTCGTGGGGCGACCTGGCCCCGCCGGCGAGCTATGACGAAGCCTTCGACCACATGGAGCGCACCTCGGACTACTGGCGCGAGTGGCTGAACCACGGTGACTTCCCGGACCACCCCTGGCGCACCTACCTCCAGCGCAGCGCGCTGACCCTCCGGGGCCTCACCTATGCCCCGACCGGGGCCATGCTGGCGGCAGCCACGTCCTCGCTCCCGGAGACGCCCGGGGGCGAGCGCAACTGGGACTACCGCTATACGTGGGTACGCGACTCCACCTTCATGCTGTGGGGCCTCTACACCCTGGGCTTCGACTGGGAGGCCAACGACTTCTTTTACTTCATCGCCGACGTCTGCGAGCACGACGAGGACCTCCAGGTCATGTACGGCGTGGGCGGCGAACGCCGGCTAGATGAGGTGGTCCTCGACCACCTGTCCGGCTACGAGGGCGCCCGGCCCGTCCGCGTCGGCAACGGTGCCTATTGCCAGGACCAGCACGACGTGTGGGGAGCGGTGCTGGACTCGGTGTACCTGCACACCAAGTCGCGTGACCACCTTCCCGAGCGGGTGTGGCCCATCCTCGTGCGCCAGGTGGAGGCGGCGGTCGCCCACTGGCGCGAGCCCGACCGCGGCATCTGGGAGGTGCGGGGCGAGCCGAAGCACTTCACGTCCTCCAAGCTGATGTGCTGGGTGGCCGCCGACCGCGGCACCCGACTGGCCGAGATGCGCGGCGACGAGGAGCGAGTCGCCCGCTGGCGGACGGCGGCCGAGGAGATCCACGCCGACATCTGCGCCAACGGGCTGGACCACCGAGGCGTGTTCACCCAGCACTACGCCACCGACGCCCTCGACGCCTCCCTCCTCCTGATGCCGCTGGTGCGCTTCCTGCCGTCGGACGACGAGCGGGTCCGCCGTACGGTGCTGGCCATCGCCGAGGAGCTGACGGTCGACGGGCTGGTCCTGCGCTACCGCTTGGAGGAGACCGACGACGGCCTGTCGGGCGAGGAGGGCTCGTTCGCCATCTGCTCGTTCTGGCTGGTGTCGGCGCTGGCCGAGATCGGGGAGATGGACCGGGCCCGCCAGCTGTGCGAGAAGCTGCTGAACCACGCCAGCCCCCTCGGCCTGTACGCCGAGGAGATAGACCCCCGCTCCGGCCGGCACCTGGGCAACTTCCCCCAGGCCTTCACCCACCTGGCCCAGATCAACGCCGTCATGCACGTCATCCGCGCCGACGCCAATGCTCGCACCCGGCGGCCGTCGGACGGGTTCCGCCCCGCTCGGCAGGCCCGAGCCGCCGACCGGGCTTCGGATGACGCCGACGAGACACTCAGCCGAGCGCGGTGAAGAACTGTCCCCCAAGGGACTGCTCAGAAGTTGGTGCCCGGCTTGGTGGTCATGAGGAAGATGGCAAGGACCAGGAGAACCAGGTCGACCCTGGAGACGAGGAGCAGCCGGTCGACGCGGGCGCTGACCGACGCAGACTCCGGTCCCTCGGCCTGGGCCAGCTTCTGGACCCGCCCCAGCTCGGGGCCGAGGAAGGTTGAGCTGACGACGGTGGACACGAGCCAGATCGCCAGGCCTCCTCCGATCCATGGCTCCCCCCACTCCCAGTTGCCGTTGATCACGAGGAAGATGCCGAAGAGGAGCAGGATCCCGGAGGCGGGAGTGAAGACGCGGGTGCCCAACAGCTCGATGTCGGCGGTCAGGGCGGCTCGGCGGGCGGCGTCACCCGACCTCATGACCCGGAAGGAGAGGATCTGTATGGCGAAGGATCCGCCCACCCACACCACGGCGGCGATGATGTGCACAAATTTGAGCAGCTCGTAAACGGACATCGTTGCCTCCCGATGCTGTATTAGGTCGCTCGCGTGGAGCGGAACCTGACGGTTTCCCCTAACCGGGAAAGTCTGGCGAGCCAGCCGAAGCGCCGGGCGTTGTCGAAGCTGGACTCGGAGGCCAGCTGGCCGATGGACGTCGACAGCGTGGGGTAGACGTGCACGAGCTTGGACAGCTCGCTCAGGCGGCCTCTGCTACTCACGACGTAGGCCAGCTCGTGAATCATCTCACCGGCGTGGGGGCCGAGGATGTGCGCCCCGAGCAGGCGGTCGCCCGGGCCGCACACGGCCATGAAGCGCCCTACCGAGTCACCGTCGGACCGGGCCCGGTCGGAATGGGCCAGGTCCAGCCGGCGCACCCGGACCTTGT
>JADDQT010000150.1:0-955 GCA_016781225.1 Actinomycetota bacterium | reverse complement strand
GATGCTGCGGGCCTCCGCCTCGGTCAGACCGGCATGGGCCAGCTCGGGCTCGGTGAACGTGCACCACGGGACCACGTCGCTGACGGTTCCCTTGCCGGGGAAGAACATGTCCCTCACCGCCCGCACGGACTCGTGCCCCGCCGAATGGGTGAACAGGTAGCGGCCGGCGACGTCCCCACCGGCATAGATCGAGGCCACGTTGGTACGCATGCGCTCGTCCACCTCGATGCCTCGGCGCCCGACCGTCACTCCGGCTGCCTCAAGGCCCAGACCCTCGACGTTGGGTCTGCGGCCCACGCCGACGAGGAGCTCCTCGGCGGCGAAGCGCACTTCTCGGCCACCCTGTCGGCCATGGACCACCTTGTGGCCGTCCTCCACCGTCACCCGGTCGACGGCGACGCCGAGCTGGAGGTCGACGCCCTCCTCCACGAGGACCTCTGTCAGCAGGGCCACCAGCTCGGGCTCGTCCTTGGTGAGGATGCCGTCGCCCCTCTGGAGGACGGTGACGCCGAGCCCCAGGCGACGGAGCCCCTGGGCCATCTCGATGGCGATGGGGCCACCGCCGATGGCCACCACCGACCTCGGTGCCCGCTCCAGCTCGAAGATGTTCTCGCTGGTGAGGTAGCCCGCCTCCTCCAAGCCCTCGACCGGGGGTCTGGCCGGCCGGCTCCCGGTGCAGAGCAGGATGTAGCGCGTGGACAGGGTGCGGCCGTCGACCTCCACGCTGTGAGGGCCCGTGAGGCGGGCGTCGCCGTGGATGACCTCGACGCCGAGGGCCCGGTAGCGCTCGGGGTTGTCGTCGGTACCGGCGATCTGGGCCTGGGTGTCGCGGATGCGCTTCCACACCAGCGCCGTGTCGATGTCCAGCGTGTCCAGCGCGGGCAGCCCCCACCGGTCGGCGGTGCGCAGGTGGTGGGCCACCTTGGCCTTGCCGTCATCAACGACATCCTCGACT
>JADDQT010000149.1 GCA_016781225.1 Actinomycetota bacterium | reverse complement strand
AACCGAGGAGCATGGTCGGGAGCGTAGAGACGGCTGCGCTGGGCGGTACCACGGAGGGCCGGACCCACCAGGACCAGCACCGTGGTCCGGGCGCCGGTTGCGGCCATGTCCTCGGCCAGCGACCCCACCGTGGTGGCCACCACTCGCTCGTCGGGCCACGACGCCCGCACCACGACCACCGCAGGAGTGTCGGCGGTGTAACCACTTCCCGGTGACAGCAGCTGGTCCTGCAGCTCCCGCGGCCGGGCGCCGGAGAGGAACACCGCCATGGTGGTGCCGTGGCTTGCGAAGGCGGCCAGCGACTCGCCGGCGGGCATGCTGGCCGAGGTGCGGCCGGCGAGGCGGGTGAGCACCACGCTCTGGGCGACCTTGGGCACCGTGAGCTCGCGGCCGACGGCCGCCGCCGCCGCTCCCAGCGAGGTCACGCCAGGCACTATCTCGAAATCCCGTTCCTGGGAGATGCACCAGTCGATCTGCTCCTGAATGGCGCCGTAGACAGAAGGGTCTCCCGAGTGGAGGCGCACCACCGCCGCGTCCGGATGGGCGGCGTAGACGCCCAGCACGTCCTCGAGGGTCATGGACGCGGAGTCGTGGGTCTCGGTACCGGCACGGGTGTGGGCCAGAACCTCCCGGGGGACCAGCGACGAAGCCCACACCACAACGTCGGCCGCGGCCAAGCGGTCCCGCCCGCGGATCGTGATGAGGTCGGCCGCGCCCGGTCCGGCGCCCACGAATGAGATCACGATCGGATGGCGGGGGGTACGAGCACGGTGGCCAGGTAGGTGGCGGGCCGAGCGCGATGGTCCTGGACGGATCCGACCTGCTCGCCGGGAAGGCCGAGGAGCTCACCGAAGACGGCGCCGTCCAGGCGACCCGCCGCCTCCAGGCGCTCGGCGATCTCGGGGAGGTGGCGACCGCCCTTGTAGACGACGAGGGCGGCCTCGGGATCGCCGAGGGGTCCGTCGAGGGCGTCAGCCCCGTCGACGGCACTCACTACCGAGAGCCTCTCGGTGCCGTCGAGCACCACCGTGGCCGCCCGAGCGGCGAGCTCCTGGAAGGCCATGATCCCCGGCACGGTGGCGATCGGCGTCCCGGGGCGGCGCTCGAGCACCGCCGCCGCCAAGTGATGGAAGGTGCTGTACACGTTCGGGTCACCGAGCGTGGCGAACGCCACCTGCTCGCCGGCGTCCAGGCAGGCCACCACCAGCGCCGCGGCGTCGGAGTGGGCGGCGGCCCTGGCGTCGTCGTCTCCGGTGATGGCGAAGACGAGGCGCTCGACGGCGATGCCGGAGTCGGCCTGGCGCACGATGGACTCCGCCCTGCCCAACGAATCGAGGGCGATGGTGGGGGAGAAAACGCGGTCGGCCTGGCGCAGCACTCGAAGCGCCCGCAGGGTGAGCTGCTCGGGGTCGCCCGGGCCGACGCCCACCCCCACCAGTGACCCACCCATCGTGTCCTCGAGCGAACGCCAGTCCCATGCTGCGGCCGGCGTCTGGCTCCCGGGTGGCAGCTCGCCTACCCGGTCACAGTGACGGGGGCCGCGCCGGGCTTGCACCGGCTTGTCGGTACCGCAGCGACTCGACTGTAACCGGGCGTCGGGCGATGGGAGTGCTCGCTCCAGCGCGTGGTCCCCGCAGACGTCTCGTGTGCCATGACAGGTGCTCGCGATGAGGAGTGATTACGGTAAGGGAATGCACGGCGACGGACGGGATGCTGCGCGTCCCTCTCCAGACATGAAGACGGTCCTGGTCACCGGGGGGGCAGGCTTCTTCGGGGGGATCCTCAAGCAGCGGCTGCTCGAGGAGGGGTTCGATTGCGTGAGCGTCGACCTCCACTCGGACGCCACCAGCCACCCCCGCCTCCAGAACGTGCGGGGTGACATCAGGGACGAGGCGCTCCTCGACAAGTTGTTCTCGAAGCACCGCTTCAGCGCCGTCTTCCACTGTGCCGCCATCCTCGCCCACGCCGTCAGCGACGAGAGCCTCCTCTGGGGCTCCAACGTCGACGGCACCGAGGCCCTGGCGCGCCAGGCCGCCAAGCACGGCGTGGAGAAGATCGTCTTCACGTCCTCGAACTGTCTTTGGGGCAACAGCCTGGGCCGGCCCGTCCGGGAGGATGACACCCCCGACCCGGTCGAGATCTACGGAAGGTCCAAGTGGGAGGCGGAGAAGGTCTTGATGCGCTACGGGGACCGCGTCGACTCGGTGGTCTTGCGTTGCCCGACGATCATCGACAGCGGTCGCCTGGGCCTCCTTGCCATCCTCTTCGACTTCATCCGCGAGGGCCGCAAGGTCTGGGTGGTGGGCGATGGCGGCAACCGCTACCAGTTCGTCTATGCACCCGACGTCGCCGAGGCTTGCATTCTGGCAATGCGGCGTCCCGGCTCTGGCGTCTACAACGTCGGCTCGGACCACGTGAAGTCTCTGCGGGAGATCTACGAGTACACCATTGCCAAGGCCGGCACGGGCGCCCGGGTCGCCTCCCTCCCAAAGGCGCCCACCCAGGCGGCCATGCGCCTGGCGAGCATCCTGAAGGTCTCACCTCTGGGGCCGTACCACTGGCGCATGATCTCGGAGGACTTCGAGTTCGACACGAGCAGGGCGAAGACCGAGCTGGGTTGGCATCCCTCGGTGACCAACGAGCAGATGCTGGCCGAGGCGTACAAGAGCTACGAGCGGGACTACGACGAGATCCAGGCCAGGACCGACGTCTCGGCGCACCGCCAGCCGGCCAAGATGGGTGCCATCCGCGTGCTCAAGTGGCTTTCTTGACGGAGGTCGGCCAATGGTGACGGAGCAACGAGAGCTGGCTGCCGGCGCTGGCAACGGCGAGTCGGCGCTGGTCAACCCCGGTGATCGGCTGCCCTTCCTGTCCCGAGCCCTGAGCCGGCCGGCGGGCCCTGGGCCGCTGCGCCGGCTCTCGCTCCTGGACCTGGCCGCGCTGCTGGCCCTCGTCGCCGTCGTGGCAGTCCTATGGGGTCGGGCCATTGGCACGTGGTACTGGCTGGACGAAGGCATAAGCGTTGGGGTCGCCTCCCACCGCTTCGCTGACATTCCCGCCCTGCTTCGCCAAGATGGGGCGCCACCCCTCTACTACCTGCTGCTCCACGTCTGGATGTCACTCTTCGGGCCCTCCGAGGTCTCGACCCACGCCTTGTCACTGATCTTCGGTGTGGCGGTGGTACCGGCCGCCCTGTGGGCGGGCTGGAGCCTCTTCGGGCGGCGCACGGGATGGATCTGCGCCGTACTTGCCGCCCTGAGCCCCTTCGTGGCTTTCTTCGCCACCGAGACTCGGATGTACTCCCTCGTGGTACTGCTGTCCCTGCTGGCCACGGCGACCTTCGTCCATGGATTCGTGTTCGGTCGCAGGAGGTACCTGCCCGCCTTCGTAGTCGTCTTAGCCCTCCTGATGTATGCCCACAACTGGGGGCTGCTGGTCGCCGTCGGCACCGCCGCAGCCCTGGTGCCGTGCTTCGCCCTCAGCCGGGACCGCAGGCGGCTCCTGGTCGACGGTACCCTCGCCTTCGGCGCCGTCGGACTTCTGTACCTGCCGTGGCTGCCCACCCTGCTCTACCAGCGGAGCCAGGACCTCCAGCCGTGGGCGAGCAAGCCTGTGCTGCTGGAGATGCGGATCGAACTGACCAACGCGCTCGGGGGCCCAGATGCCTTGGTGGCTCTGGGGCTCGGCACGGCGGCAGGGTTGATGGTGGTGCTTCGATGGCCGTGGGGCCGGAAGGCCTTGGCCATCACGGCCATCGCCATCGTGCCGGTCGTCGTCCTGGTCGGAGGCTGGGGTTCATCGATATTCGCCTACCGGTACCTGGCGGCAGTGGTAGGACCCCTGCTCCTCCTGCTGGCGGCGGGGCTGGCCCGCGGAGGAAGAGCGGCACTGGCCGCTCTGTGGGTCGCCGCCTTCTTCACGCTGCCCATCGGCACCAAGGGCCCGGCCTACACGAAGAGCAATGCCAAGGCGGTGGCCGAGGAGGTGGGCCCCCAGCTCCAAGCCAATGACCTCGTAATCTCGCCTGACTTCGAGATGGTGCCCATGTTCGCCCACTACCTACCGCCTGGTCTTCGCTACGCGACCAGCTCGGGACCAGTGCCCGACGAGGACATCGTCGACTGGCGCAAGAGCATGGAGCGGCTGGGCGTGGAACCGTCCAAGACAGCACCGCCGCTCCTGGATGCACTCACCCAGGGCGCGCACGTCCTCCTGGTGTGCCCGCCAGGCACGGTGGCGACTGAGCGGACCGGTCTGGGACAGAGCTCACCGAGCGACGACGACCAGACGCCGACAAGGGAGACCACGGAGCCAGATGTGACCGCCGTTTCGCAAGCCGTCTCCCTTCGTCAATCCCGGGGGGCGATGTTTCACGGCGCCATCCGGCTTCGCTGCAACCAGTTGAACACCATGCTCCTGACCGACCCCCGGTTCCGGCTGGAGAAGTCCATCACACCGCCTGACGAGGTCAGGAATACCTCCGTGGAGGCATACCTCCTCACCAGGCTCTGACCTCTTCGTCGCCAGTTCTGCTGCCCTGGTCGTGAGCCGGTGCAGACGTCGGCGGCCCGCCGCTGAGGTTGAACGAGACGATGCTGGCGGACCTAGGTATGGGATTAGTTCCTTTGGTAGGCCAGCACGAACACCGCAGCTCCTCGCCTCTCTTGGGCCGGTGGTGGGGTAGGGCCGGCGACCAGACGCAGCCGGCTGTCTCCCGACAACTGTTCCATCCAGGAGCGGCAATGGCGCTGGACCAAGGCGTACCAGGAGCCGGAAAACCCTTCCCGGGCACCGTTGGCTCGATCTTGGCCAGGAACCACGTCGCCCGACGCCAGATCCGTTTGTCCGGAGCCGGCTGCGAGCGGGGAAACGTAGCGCGGGCAGACGAGGAAGACCCGGTCTCCAACCGCCAGCCCATCGAGCATGGTGCCGAGGGTCGTCTGGGGCCGGGCCTGGCTCAGGCGTTGGAAGGCGTCTCTCCAGTCGACCACCCGTGGGTCGGCCACCATGCCTTCGGGCGTGGCGTACCGGACGTCCGACGGAAGGTAGTAGCGCAGCAGCGGGACGCCCTCGATCTCCGCCGAAGCCACGACGTCACCTGGTTGCATCAGCGGTCTGAATTGGGCAGCCAGCCACTTCACGTTGCTCTTGTCGTCGGGAAGGGCTGGGATCCGCCGCCCGGCGAGCCATGCCAACGAGCCGGTCCAGAGGAGGAGAATGAGAACGAGCGCCAGCAGACCCCGGCGTCCGTCACGGCTGAGCAGGGCCCCGATCACCACGACGATGGGGGTCACGAAGATCGCGAAGTAGCGAGGCGACCAAGACGGCTTGGCTTGCGACGCCGCCCAGGCGGCGCCTACAGCCACCACGAGCACGGTCAACAGAGTGGCGACCGGCACCCACCACCGGTCCTTGCCGGGGCGCAAGACGGCGCCGCCCACGACGAGGGCGGCCATCGCCATCACGACG
>JADDQT010000401.1 GCA_016781225.1 Actinomycetota bacterium | reverse complement strand
GGGCCCCCTACGGGCGGTGAAGGACGAGGCCGGGATCGCCGCCCTGCGCCGGGCCGGCGCCGCCGCCGACCGGGTCGCGGCACAGCTCATGGCCGGCGACATCCCCATCGTGGGACGCAGTGAGGCAGAGGTGTCTGCCCAGATCGGCCGGCGCCTGCAGGCCGAGGGCCACCAGCGCGTCAACTTCGCCATAGTCGGCAGCGGACCGAACTCGGCCAGTCCCCACCACGAGCCCGGTCCGCGCCGCATCGGCGCCGGCGAGGCGGTGGTGTGCGACTTCGGGGGCTCCCTCGACGGCTACTGCTCCGACATCACCCGCACCGTCTTCACGGGCGACCCGCCGGCCGAGTTCGCCGAGCTCTACACCGTGCTCCAAGGGGCCCAGGCCGCGGCTGTGGCTGCCGCGACCACGGGCACGCCCTGCGAGGCCGTCGACCTGGCCGCCAGGAGCATCATCGACGACGCCGGCTTCGGTGCCTATTTCATACATCGCACCGGGCACGGCATCGGATTGGAAGAGCACGAGCACCCCTACCTCGTGAGCGGGAACGCCGAGCCGCTGGTGGCGGGAAACGCCTTCTCGGTGGAGCCCGGCATCTACCTGGAGGGCCGATGGGGCGCCCGCATCGAGGACATCGTGGTGGCTGGCGCTTCGGGGCCGGAAGCGCTCAACACCGCCCCCCACGGTCTGGCAGTAGTGGAGGCTTGAGGCATGCCGCGGACATGCTAGCGTCATGCCGTGGGGCACCTCCAGATCAAGAACCTCCCAACTGAGCTGCACGAGGAGCTCAGGCGGCGCGCGCTGATGCGCGGGCTCTCGGTGCGCGATTACGTGCTGCAGCTGATCGAGAAGGATCAGCTGCTCCCGACACCAGCGGAATGGCTCGACCGGGTGCGTAGCCGTCAGCCGGTTAGCTCTGGGCTCGACGGCGCTGAGCTCGTGAGTGAACACCGCGAACAACGAGAGCGGGAGCTTGGCGAACGCCATCGTGGTTGACGCCTCGGCGATGGTGAACGTCCTCTGCCGTTTTCCGCTGGCAGCCAGGCTGGAGCCGCAGTTGGGCGGACTCGATCTCCTGGCGCCGGAATTGTTCGACATCGAAGTCGTCGGCGCGCTGGCCGGCCTAGAGCGACGCGGCGAGATTTCGCCGGCGCGGGCGAGCGAGGCCGTCGACGACCTTGGCACCTCTCCGGTTGAGCGCTTCTCCCACGCCGCTCTGGTCCCGGTGGCCTGGTCCCTGCGGCAGAACCTTTCCACCAACGACGCCTTCTACGTGGCGCTGGCCCGCGAGCTGGGGTGTCCACTCCTCACCACCGATGGCCGCCTCAGTCGGGCGCCCGGGCTTGGGATCACCGTCATGATCGTGGCCTGAGCTTGTCTCCACTGCTTCTCTCGACCTTGAACGCCCTCCTTTGATCAGCCTCGACGCCGGCACCGTCCTGCTCCAATGGGCCACCGGTATGGCGCTCTTCGGCTGGGTGACCACGCGCCGGCGACAGGTGGGGATCGGCTACGGGTGGCTCATGAGGGGCACGGTGATCGCCCTTGCCGCCCTGGGCGTGGTGAGCGGCCAGCT
>JADDQT010000148.1 GCA_016781225.1 Actinomycetota bacterium | reverse complement strand
AGGTGGTCGGCCACCACCAGGCCGAGCACCGCGTCACCCAGGAACTCGAGGCGCTCGTTGGACTCCTCCGGCTCCTCGGTCGTGACCTCGGCGCACCACGACCGGTGGGCGAGCGCACGCACCAGCAGCCCGGGGTCGCGCAGGACCCCGCCCAGGCGCTCGGCCAGGGCCGCGACCTGCGGGCTCTGGGAGAGACTGTAAGGCGGGGGCACGAGGCCGAAGCCTCAGTGCTGCTCGAGCTTGGCGACCACGTAGTCGACGGCGTCGCGCACCGTCTTCAAGTCCTCCAGATCCTCGTCGTCGATTCGGAACCCGCCGGTGCGCCCGCCGATGTCCTCCTCGAGGGCCTCCACCAGCTCGATCAGGGCCAGAGAGTCGGCGTTCAGGTCCTCGGAGAACGAGGCGCCCTCGGAGATGCCCGACGCGTCGATCTCGAGGATGTCGGCCAGCCGGTCGCGGATCAGCTCGTAGACCTCTGCCCGGTCCATGATTCCCTGCTCGTGGTCGGTCTCGGGCTGCACATCAGCCGGCAACAGGCTCTCCTCCGGGGTCGATCCGGCGGATACTAGCCCTGTCCCGTCCTCAGGGAACGGAGACGTAGCCGCTCTGGGCTAGCCCTTGATCGCCTGACGGAGGCGTTCCACCAGGCCGTTGTCCACCATGTCGCGGGCCACCCGCACCGCATTGACCACGGCCGACGCCGATGAAGACCCGTGGCTGATGATGCAGACGCCGTCCACGCCCAGCAGGAGCGCCCCCCCGTACGTATCAGGGTCCATCTCGGTGGCCAGAGGCGCCAGCAGCGGGAGCAGGACCTCGGAGGCCTCGACCGCCTCGTCGGTGGACATGAGCACCCCGAACACCGCGTCGCGCATGACGGTTGCCGCTCCCTCCAGGGCCTTCAGGGCGATGTTGCCGGTGAAGCCGTCGGTGACCACCACGTCCACCCGGTCGGACATCAGGTCGCGTCCCTCGACGTTGCCTATGAACTGCCCACCCAGGCCCGCGCTGTCACCTGCGTTCAGGAGGGCGTGGGCCTCCTTCACCAGCGGCGAGCCCTTGCTCGGCTCCTCGCCTATGGACAGCAGGCCCACCCTGGGCGCCTCCACCCCGTAACGGCCGGTGAAGTAGGCGGCGCCCATCTGGGCGAACTGCACCAGCCAGGCCGCCTGGCACTCGGCGTTGGCGCCGGCGTCCAACAGCACCGTGGGCGTGCACCCGGGAACGGGAATGGGCGTGGCGATGGCCGGGCGGCTCACCCCGGGAAGGCGGCCCATACGGAGCAAGGCGCTGCCCATGGCGGCACCGGTGTTGCCGGCACTGACCATGGCGCTGGCCCGCCCCTCCCGCACGGTCTCCGCCGCCCGCACGACCGACGAGTCCTTCTTGCGCCGAATCCCCGCGCCCGCGTCCTCGTCCATGGTGATGACCTCGCTCGCCGCGAGGACCTCCAGGTCGCCTGGGTCGCCCATGGCGTCGGGGTCGCCGACCAGGAGTATGGGCACGCCCAACTCGGAGGCGGCCTGACGGGCACCGGCGACGACCTCGCCGGGCCCCTTGTCGCCGCCCATGGCGTCGACGGCGATGGGCAGCATCAACTAGTACAGGCCGTCGGAACTACCGGGCATGTTCGCCAAGGCGAACGACCTGGTTATCACCATGATTTGAGAAGACGAACATGCCCGGCAGTTCCGCATGGCTGTACTAGGTGTCAGTCGACGTCGATGGCCTGGCGACCGCCGTACCAACCGCAGTTGGGGCACACCACATGGGGCAGCTTGGCCCGGCGGCACTGGGGGCACAGGCTGCGAGCGGGGGCACCCAGCGTCCAGTTGCTGGCGCGACGACTCCGGCTCTTGGCCTTCGACTTCTTCTTCTTGGGAACGGCCATCGCTACCCCTTGGCTTGCATGGATCAGTCAGATGTCTGGGATCAGTCGTGGCGCAAGGCGTCGAGCGCCGCCCACCGAGGGTCACTGACCTCGGCTTGGCACCCGCACGCGCCCTCGTTCAGATCGGCGCCACAGGTGGGACACAACCCCAGGCAACCTTCACCGCAGAGAGGCGCCAGCGGCAGCTCCAGGAGCACAGCGTCGCGCGCCAGCGGCTCCAGGTCGAGTTGGTCGCCCGCCAGCGGGTACGTCTGGTCCGGATCGGGGCTGCGCTCGAACACCTCCGTGACCTGACAGTGAAGCTCCCCGCTCACTGCGGCCAGGCAGCGGCGGCAGTCGCCCTCCCAGGGCGCCATGACCTCACCGCGGGCGACGACGCCCCCGGGTACCCCCTCCAGCATCAGGTCGACCTCGGCCTCGGCACCGCTCGGGATGGCGCTGGCGGTGACGGCCGCGCCGTCCAGAGACCCCCGCCGGTTGACGTGGCGACGTAGCCCCGGACCGAGGCCCAGAGCGGCCACGTTGACGACGAAAGGCGACTGCCTCATGGGAGTGAAGTCTAGGCGTGGGGCCGGCGAGCTCCGGCCGGTCAGCCTCCGGGTGGAGCGGCTACTGGTCCTGGTCGAAGAAGGCCTCGTCGACTCCGGGGGAGGCGCCCAGGTCACCGGCGCGGCCCGGAAGCCCCACCGTGCGATCCTCCGGGGTGGCGGGGGTCACGCGCAGCTTCTCGCGTCCAGCCTGCACGATCTTGGCCGTGCGCTCGAGCACGATCTCGAAGGCGGCCAGCTTCTGGTCGCAGAAGTCCTCGGCCTCCAGGCGCAGCCGGCGGGCGGCCTCCCGCGCCTCCTCCACGGTCTTGGTGGCCGTGTAGCGGGCGGAACGGACGATCTCGGTGCGCTGCACCATCCGCTCGGCCCGCACCCTGGCCGCCTCCAGGATCTCCTCACCCTCCCGCTCGACCTTGGCCAGGTGCTCCTTTCGCTCCTTCAGCAGCCAGCGGGCCTCCCGTAGCTCGTCGGGAAGCCGTTCGACGGCGTCCTCCAGCAACTCGAGGACCTCGTCCCTCTCCACCCGGACCGTGGTGGAAAGGGGCAATGGCCGGGCGTTGGTGATGATGTCCACGACCCGGCGAAGGAGCGTCTCCGAGTCGGTCTGTTCGATGGCGTTCTCGGTCATGCCGCCCTCGGCCAGGCCCACGTCGTCCTCGGTCGCGCTCATCGGCCCACGGAGACCTTCACGCCGGGAACCTCTCCTCCAGGCGCTTGGCCACCGGCGCGGGGACCATGGCGCTCACCCGGGCGGCACCGCCGAGCCTGGCGATCTCACGTACGAGTGACGAGGCGATGAAGGAGCGGCTCGAGGCCGAGGGCAGGAACACGGTCACCAGACCGGAGATGGCCTCGTTCATCTGGGCCATCTGGAGCTCGTAGTCGAAGTCCGAGGTGGCCCGCAGCCCCTTCACGATGACGTCGGCTCCCACCTCTCTGGCCAGGTCCACGACCAACGAGGCGAACGCTGCCACCTTCACGTTGTCCAGGTGGGCCACGGACTCCCGGATCATCTCCTGGCGCTCCTCGTCGCCGAAGAGGGGCTCGCCCTTCTGGGGGTTGCTCAGAGCGGCGACGATGACGCTGTCGAACAGCTCCGAGGCGGTCTCGATGACCTCCAGGTGCCCATTGTGCAGGGGGTCGAACGAACCGGGGAAGAGGGCCGTCCTCACGTCCGGCTCCTGGTCATCTCAGCCATCGTGACCACCGTACCGCCGTAGTGCTTCGACTTGAGAACTTTCCAATCGTCGCCTGGGTCCACCTCCCGATCGCTCTCCGCCACCACCACGCCCGCGTCGAGCCGGGCGAACAACTCAGGCCAGCCGGTGAAGGCGTAGGGAGGATCGACGAAGGCCAGGTCGACCGGGGCCGCGGTGTGGAGCCAGCTGAGCACGTCGGCGTGGACGACGGTGGCCCTGGCATAGACGGCCGTGGTGACCAGATTGACGTTGAGCGAGTCCAAGGGCGCTCGGTCGTTGTCCACGAACACCGCCGACGAAGCGCCGCGGGAGAGCGCCTCGATGCCCAGCGCGCCCGTGCCGGCGAACAGGTCGGCCACGCTGGCGCCTTCGACCACGCCCATGCTGTTCAACACGTCGAAGATGGCCTCGCGCACACGGTCGCTGGTGGGCCGGACGGTTCCCTCGGTCGGGGCCTTGAGCTTCCTTCCCTTCGCCGTCCCGGCCACCACCCTCATAGGACAGACGCTACGACTTGAACAGGAAGGCGGCTTCTTCCTCGTCCACCATGATGCGGATCTCGTCGGCCAGCACCGGGTGGCGGTGCAGGCCTGGGTCATCGTCCACCACTCTCACGGCCACGTCCCGGGCCCGGCGGACGAGATCCTTGTCCCGCCGCAGCGAGGCCAGCTTGAGGTCGCTCTGGCCCTTCTGGCGGGTGCCGAGGATGCTGCCCTCGCCCCGCAGCTCCAGGTCCACCTCCGCCAGCTCGAAACCGTCGGTGGTGCGCACCATGGCCGCCAGGCGCTCCTCGGCCCCCGGCCCGGACCCGCCGAAGAGGAAGCACCACGACTCCGCCGCGCCCCGGCCTACCCGGCCGCGCAGCTGGTGGAGCTGGGCGATGCCGAAGCGCTCGGCGTCCTCGATCACCATCACGGTGGCGTTGGGGACGTCTACGCCGACCTCGATGACGGTGGTGGCCACCAGCACGTCCACCTCGCCGGCCCGGAAGGCCGCCATCGCTCGTTCCTTGTCCCCGGCCGGCATCTGACCGTGGAGCAGGCCCAGACGTAGATCGGCCAGTACCCCTGCGCGCAGGCGCTCCAGCTCCTCGGTCGCCGACCGAGCCTGGATGCGCTCGGAATCCTCGACCAGCGGGCACACCACGTAGGCCTGGTGACCGCCGGCCACCTCGGCCCGCACGCGCTCCCAGGCCTCGGCTTCTTCCAGAGGCCCCCGCGACCACACCGTGCGCACCGGAGTTCGCCCGGGAGGCAGCTCGTCGAGGATGGTGAGGTCGAGGTCGCCGTACACGAGCATGGCGGCCGTACGAGGTATGGGCGTGGCCGTCATCACCAGCACGTCGGGGTCACCGCCCTTGCCCCGAAGCGCAGCGCGCTGCTCGACGCCGAAACGGTGCTGCTCGTCGATGACCACCACCCCCAGCCGGTGGAACTCCACTTCCTCGGTGAGAAGGGCGTGGGTGCCCACCAACAGGTCCACCTCGCCCGCCCTCAGCCCGGCGTGGAGCCGAGCCCGCTCCGAAGCCGTGGTGCGGTTGGTGAGTAGCTCGACCCGGAGGGGCCGCTCGCCGAGAAGCGTGGTGGGATCGGGCACGGTGAGGTCGGCCAGCAGCTCCCGCACGCCGATGTGGTGCTGCTCGGCCAGCACCTCGGTGGGAGCCATGAGGGCGCCCTGGTGTCCGCCCTGGATGGCCGTGAGCAGGGCGGACACGCAGACCACCGTCTTGCCGGAGCCCACGTCGCCCTGCAGCAGTCGGTGCATGGGGTAAGGGCCTGCGAGGTCTGCGGCGATCTCCTCGATGGCCCGGCGCTGGGCATCGGTGAGGGCGAAGGGAAGCTTGTCGTGGAAGCGTTCGACCAGCTCGCCGTCGACCACGTGACGGATGCCCTTGGCCTCTCGTTCGACAGCTCGCTTGCGCATCGCCAGCGCCAGCTGCAGGCGGAGCAGCTCGT
>JADDQT010000147.1 GCA_016781225.1 Actinomycetota bacterium | reverse complement strand
CCGGTCCACCCGCTCGCCGTGGAGAGCTCCCGGGACGGTCTCGCTCACGTGTGCAGCGGGGGTCGGCTCGGTCACAACCGGAGGGCCGTCGTCACAGCCGGAGGGCCGTCGTCACAGCCGAAGCCCCCGTCAAGTCCGACGGCCGGTCGCCGCCGGGGACTCGGACTCCGACTCCGCCGCGTCGTTGCGCCGGTCGTCTCCCCGCCAGCCGGTCGCCAGCAGAAGCACCACCCCACAGGTGATGGCGGCGTCGGCGGCGTTGAAGACCGGCCACCACTGCAGGTCGATGAAGTCCACGACCGAGCCATCGTGGTCGCCGAAAAGGCGGTCGGCGAGGTTTCCCAGAGCCCCGCCGACCACGAGCCCTATGCCGACGGCTCCAGCGCCGGTCGTGACGGCGGAGCGACCGAGGCCGAGAAGCACCAGGACCAGCAGGATCCCGAGCGGGGCCAACACTGGCGCCAGGCCCTTGCCCAGCCCGAAGGCCGCGCCGGAGTTGAACGACAGGTTGAGGCGCAGCGTCCAGAAGAGGTGCACCGGCCCGTCGTCCAGGGCTCGGAGGGCCCAGGCCTTGGTGAGCTGGTCGGCGGTGACGACCGCCATTGCCACCGCCCCCGCAAGGGCCAGCCGGCGGGCCCTCAGCGTCGGGACAGGCCCCCGCTCTTGCACGCCACGCACAGCCGGGCCTGGGGAAGAGCCTTGAGCCTGGCCCTCGGGATGGGCTGGCCACATCGCTCGCAAGTGCCGTAAGTACCGTTCACGATCTTCGCCAGCGCCAGGTCGATGTCCTCCACCGCCGCTCGGGCCTGGGCCGACAGCGCCAGGTCGCGCTCCCGGTCGATGTTCACCGTGCCCCCCTCGCCCGACTCCTCGTCGAACTGGACGTCGCCCGGCTCCGCCTCCTGGGCCATCTGGTCGGCCTCGGCCTTCAACGACTCGGCCTGCGCCGCGTAGCTTCGCCGCTCCGCTTCGAGCGCACTGCGCTGCTCGGTCAGGAACTTGTCGAGGCCGGATCCGGCAGCCCTGCCCCCGCTGGACTTGGCAACGGCCTTGGGCGCCCGCTTCGTGGCGGCCGAGGCAGTCTTGGCTGCGGCCGAGCCGGCCTTGCCCGCGGCCGGGGCCCGCTTGGCCGCCGCCTTTGCCGCCACCTTCTTGGTTGCCACCCGAGACCTCGTCTTCTTCGCCGCCGCCCCGGTGCTCGCAGCTGCCTTCTTGGCCTGGGTGGCAACTCGCTTCTTGGAGGCTTTGGTGCCTTTGGTTGCTCGAGCCAAGGGACATCTCTCCCGTAGAGGACCGCCGGAGGAGAGCGGCCCAGGGTGCAAAGCGGACTGGGCAGGCGAGTCCGGGACCGTACCATGGCTATCACTCCAGGACGTCCATCGATCCCGGGGGGATGGGTGAGGTACCAGCAAACGCCGTATACGGGCGGGGCATTCCCCGCCCGGCCCGAGCCGGGGCCGGTTGACGGCCGGGACGCTCCGGATCGACTCGTAGAGTAGGCCTGTGCCCCCCTACCCCGAGGTTCCGGCCCAGGCGAAGCTGCCCGAGCTCGAAGAGCGGGTGCTCGCGTTCTGGGCCGAGGACGGCACCTTCCGGGCTTCGGTCGAAGGGCGTCCGATGGGGCAGCAGGAGTTCGTGTTCTACGACGGCCCACCGTTCGCCAACGGCCTGCCGCACTACGGGCACCTCCTCACCGGGTACGTGAAGGATGCCGTCCCCCGGTACCAGACCATGCGCGGCCGGCGGGTCGAGCGACGCTTCGGTTGGGACTGCCATGGCCTCCCGGCGGAGATGGAGGCCGAGAAGGAGCTGGGCATCACCGGCCACCTGGCCATCAACGCCTATGGCATCGACCGCTTCAACCAGGCCTGCCGGACCTCGGTGCTGCGCTACACGCGCCAGTGGCAGTCCTACGTCACGCGACAGGCCCGCTGGGTGGACTTCGAGCGCGACTACAAGACGCTCGATCTCTCCTACATGGAGAGCGTCATGTGGGCCTTCGAGCAGCTCTGGCAGAAGGGGCTGATCTACGAGGGCTACAAGGTGCTGCCCTACTGCTGGGAGTGCGAGACGCCGCTGTCCAACTTCGAGACCCGCCTGGACGACGCCTACCGGGAGCGCCAGGACCCGGCCGTCACCGTGATGTTCAGGCTCGAGTCAGGCGAGGACATCCTGGTGTGGACCACCACCCCGTGGACGCTCCCGTCCAACCTGGCACTGGCCGTGGGCGCCGACATCGACTACGCCCTGTTCGAGGAGGACGGCCGGCGCTACATCGTCGGGTCCGCCACCGCCGCTCGCTACGAGAAGGAGCTGGCGGGGGCCACGCAGGTCGGGACGATGAAGGGCGCCGAGCTGGTCGGCCGTCGCTACCAGCCGCTGTTCGACTACTTCGCCGACACCTCCAACGCCTTTCGGGTGCTGGCCGGTGACTTCGTCACCACCGACGAGGGCACCGGAACCGTGCACATGGCGTCCGGCTTCGGCGAGGACGACCAGCGCGTGTGCGAGGCCAACGGCATCCCCGTCGTGGTGCCCGTCGACGAGCACGCCCGCTTCACCGCCGACGTCCCCGACTACCAGGGTTTGCAGGTCTTCGAGGCCAACACGCCCATCCTGCGCGCCCTCAAGGAGCGCGGCGCAGTGGTGCGCCACGAGACCTACCTGCACAGCTACCCCCATTGCTGGCGCACGGACACGCCGCTCGTCTACAAGGCCGTGAGCTCGTGGTTCGTGGCCGTCACCGCCTTCAAGGAGCGGGCCCTCGAGCTCAACCAGGGGATCCACTGGGTGCCCGAGCACGTCCGCGACGGCGCGTTCGGCAAGTGGTTGCAAAACGCACGGGACTGGTCCATCAGCCGCAACCGGTTCTGGGGATCACCCATCCCCGTGTGGAAGAGCGACGACCCGAACCACCCCCGGATCGACGTGTACGGCAGCCTCGACCAGATCGAGCGCGACTTCGGAGTCCGCCTCGAAGACCTGCACCGCCCCGGGATCGACGAGCTCACCAGGCCCAATCCCGACGACCCCACCGGGCAGTCCACCATGCGCAGGGTCGAGGAGGTGCTCGACTGCTGGTTCGAGTCGGGGTCCATGCCCTTTGCCCAGGTGCACTACCCGTTCGAGAGCCGTGACTGGTTCGAGAGCCACTTTCCGGCCGATTTCATCGTGGAGTACGTGGGCCAGACCCGGGCGTGGTTCTACAACCTGCACGTCCTGGCCACTGCCCTGTTCGACTCCTCGCCCTTCCGCAACTGCGTCGTCCACGGGGTCATCCTGGGCGACGACGGCCGCAAGGCGTCCAAGCGCCTCCAGAACTACGTCGACCCCGAGGAGATGTTCGCCACCTTCGGCGCCGACGCCGTCCGCTGGTTCCTGCTCTCCTCAAGCGTGCTTCGGGGCCAGGACCTCGTGTTCTCGCGCAAGGGCGTGAGCGAGGCGGTCCGGCAGGTGATCAACCCGATCTGGAACACCTGGTACTTCTTCACCCTCTACGCCAACACCGAGTCCTACTCGGCCCGATGGCGCACGCACGCCGGCGGCGTGCTCGACCGTTACGTGCTGGCCAAGGCTCGCCAGCTGGTGGAGCAGGCCACCACGGCCCTCGACGGGTACGCCATCGCCGACGCCTGCGCCTCTATCGCCTCCTTCCTCGACGCCCTCACCAACTGGTACGTACGCCGATCGAGGGACCGTTTCTGGCGCACCTCTGCCACCATCGACGAGGCCGCGTCCACGGACGCCTTCGACACCCTGTACACCGTGCTGGAGGTTCTCTGCCGCGTGGCCGCGCCCCTGCTGCCGCTGATAAGCGAGGACGTGTACCGCGGTCTCACCGGCGAGCGCAGCGTGCACCTCACCGACTGGCCGAGGGCGGACGAGCTGCCTTCGGATCCCGATCTGGTGGCCGCGATGGACCTGGTTCGAGACGTGTGCTCGGCGGCTCACTCCGTCCGCAAGGCACAGGGCCTGCGGGCCCGCCTTCCCCTGGCGTCCCTGACCGTCGCCGCCACCGAAGCGGAGCGCCTCGAGCCCTTCGTCGACCTCATCGCCGACGAGGTGAACGTGAAGCGCGTGATGCTTTCGAGCGACGTGGAGGCCGGGGGCAGGATGGTGCTCCACGTCGTCCCCGGCGTGCTCGGTCCCCGGATCGGGTCCGACGTGCAGAAGGTCATCAAGGCGGTCCGTGAGGGGAACTGGAGCCGTGAGGCCGACGGCTCCGTCCAGGTGGCCGGGCGGGTGCTCGAGGCCGACGAGTTCAGCCTCGGCCTTGCTCCCCACGACCAGAGGGCAGGCCGGGCCCTACCGGGCGGCGAAGGCGTGGTGGGCCTCGACCTGGTGGTGACTCCGGAACTCGAGGCCGAGGGTTTGGCCCGCGACGTCGTCCGACTGGTCAACGAAGCCCGGCGCGAGGCCGGCCTGCACGTGGCCGACCGCATCCACCTCGTACTCGACCTCCCCGACGACGTCGCTGCCGCGGTCCAGGCCCATCGGGCCTACCTGGCGGAAGAGACGCTGGCCGACGAGATGGTGCTGGCAGGACCCATCAGCGACTCCCGGCGGGGCCAGCTGCCCGACGGCCGGGCCGTCCACATCGGCCTGCGCAGGACCGGGGACCACGATCCCCGCGTTCCGGGCTGAGCCGCTACCGCTTCTTCGCCGGCCGGCCCACCTTCTTCACGACCTTCTTCACCGCAACCTTCTTCACCGCGGCCGTCCTCGGGGACTTGACCGCCTTGACGGCCACCTTCTTGGCCGGGCCCTTCTTGACCCCCAGCTTCTTGACACCGAGCTTCTTGGCCACGCCCTTCTTGGCCACGCCCTTCTTGGCGGTCACCTTCGTGGCAGGGACCTTCGTGGCAGGGACCTTCTTGGCGGTCACCTTCTTGGCGGTCACCTTCGTGGCAGGGACCTTCTTGGCGACGACCTTCTTGGCCGGCACCTTCTTGGCGGCGACCTTCTTGACGGGCACCTCCTCGACCGGGAGGGGCACGGCCGGTACGAGCTCCTCGTCACCGACCTCGACCTCTTCGAACTGGTCGTCGATGGCGTCCAGCACGGCGGCGCGGTTCTGGCCCTGCTCTTCCCGCTCGGCCAGCATGTCCAGTTCGTCGTCGGAGAGATCGGGGATGAGAGCGACGATCTCGTCGACCGAGCGGCTCTCGTAGTCCGCTATGGGGAATCCCCCCGCAACCGGAGCGGCGGCAACAGGAGCGGCCACCGGCGCCACCTCGCCCTCCAGCTCGTCCATCTGGTCGTCGATCCGGTCGATGACCACCGTGCGGCGCTTGCCCGCCAGCTCCCGCTCTCGGACCACTTCGAGCTCGTCGAGGTCCAGCTCCGGGAGCAGCGGCAGGATCTCGCTCACCCGCAGCTCGTCGTAGTCGGCGATGGGGAAGTCCCCGTCGTCAAACCCGTCTGCGCCCACCGGCGCCACTACCTCGGTGTCAGGACCATCCTCGCTCCCGATCGTCTCGATGACCACCGTGGGTTCGGAGGGGCGAGGCGGTGGCGACCACGTCGGTGCGGGCTCGGGCTCGGGCTCGGGCTCGGACTCCGGCATCGGCGGGGGCGGCGACCAC